>DASUUP010000047.1:0-31023 GCA_036373995.1 Acidimicrobiia bacterium | reverse complement strand
GGCCGGCCGGCGCTACTTCTTCTGGCTCTCGTAGTACGGGTCTTCCCCGGAGGCATGGTCGGTGACGTCGACCACCTGGCTCAACTCCGGTATGGACTCGAGGATGATCCGCTCGATGCCCTGCTTCAGTGTCACCTGGGCGAGGCCACAACCCTGACAACCTCCGTAGAGCCGGAGATATGCGATGGTCCCGTCGACGGAGACCAATTCGGCGCCGCCGCCATGGGAGGCGATGGCAGGATTCACTTGCTCTTCGAGCACCTGCTGCACTCTGTCGACGAGCGGCCCTTCCAGGTCGCCCGCAGGCGGCGCTTGCATCTCCGGTGTCGCCGGCGTGTTTGGGTTGTTCATCGCCAGGCCCTGCTCGGTGAGCTCAAGAGCTGCCCCATCCAGCTTGCCGCTGTCCGCTTTGGGAAAGACCACGGCCAGGTCGCCGTGACGCTCCTCGACCCAGTTCTCTGCTTTGTCGGCGAGCGGCACGAAGGCCAGCTCATATGAGAACTGGGGCCCGCGAAACCCGGTCACTTCGATGGAGAGTGCAAACTCCCCGTCACCGGGCTCGTTGTCACGGAGTTGCCGGATCATGTCCAGGGCGTCTTGTGCGATTGTCAGAACCGTCGTCTCAGACATCTGACACAATGGTAGCTGGAGGATCCTTCAACACCCATATGCCCACAGTCGTCGTCATCCTTCCCTCCAGCACCTATAGGGCCAAAGACTTCGTCGCCGCCTCCGAGTCTCTCGGTGTCGACCTGATCGTGGCTTCGGATCAGCCGCCACCTTTCGACATGGGTGATCGCTACCTGCAGATCGACTGTGCTGACCCGGCGGCCGCGGCGGCCGCCATCGCCACCAAGGGCGAGACTGTGGACATCGACGGTGTCGTGGCCGCAGACGATCAGGGAGTCATGGTCGCCGCCGAGACGAGCTCTCTCCTCGGTCTGCCGGGGAATTCGCCTGAGGCGGCCGCCGCCACGAGAGACAAGGCGGAGATGAGAGCCCGTCTCGCAGCTGCCGAGGTCGACCAGCCGCGATACGCCTCAGTGTCACCAGAAGACGACCTCGACACCGTCGTCGCTGAGGTGGGGTTTCCCCTCGTGTTGAAGCCGGTGGGCCGATCCGCCAGTCAGGGAGTCATTCGCGTCGACCGGCCTGACGATCTCGCTGAGGCCGCTCGACGCATACGGAGCATCGTCGGGCCCGATGCCCGGCTCCTGGTCGAGGAGTTCATGACCGGGGACGAGATAGCGATCGAGGGTATGGTCAACCGTGGCGAATTGACTGTCCTCGCCGTCTTCGACAAGCCCGACACGCGTTCGGGCCCGTACTTCCCCGAGACTCTGTTCGTGACTCCGTCCCGTCAGGACGATTCGGTCATTGGCGAAGCAGAACGCGTGGCGGCAGCCTCGGTCCGAGCGTTGGGCCTCACATCAGGGCCCGTCCACATCGAGCTCAAGGTCGAAGATGGCAGAGCTCGGGTCATCGAGATCGCCGCCAGGTCGATCGGCGGGCTGTGCTCTCGGAGCCTGAATTTCGGGCTCATGGGCACGTCGCTCGAATCGCTGATCCTCAGGAACGCCCTCGGTGTGGGGAAGACACACCTGCGCAGAGAGCCGATCAGCTCTGGTGTGCTCATGATCCCCACCCCGAGATCGGGCACGCTTCGTTCTGTCGAGGGAGTCGACGAGGTCCGTGAGATCGACGGGGTGACCGGTATCGACCTGACGATGGTGCCTGGTGACGAGGTTCTCGCCCCACCGGATGGTGAGCGCTATCTCGGATTCGTGTATGCCCGTTCCGACAGCCCACAGCAGGTAGAAACTGCTCTCAGAAAGGCGATGGAGAAGCTTGAAGTTCAACTGGAGGGTTAGGTCTTACGCGCACAGACGCGCGTAAGACGATTTTGTCATTTAGATGGAGACGGTTCTGATATTCGCAGGGGGTGACTCCCCTAGCAGCTCGCTCGGAGACGAGGTGCCCGACGCCGACCTCGTCGTGGCGGCAGACTCCGGATACGACTTCGCGGTCGCTTCCGGTTTCCGGGTGGACGTCCTAGTGGGCGATCTCGACTCGATCGAAAGCGAGGTCATCCCGTCCCACGTCATCGTCGAGCGCCACCCGACAGACAAGGACGCCACCGATCTCGAGCTCGCAATGTCGCACGTGATCGCCGACGAGCCCGAGCGAATTGTCATCGTGGGAGGCGCAGGAGGAAGAGTCGATCACGAATTGGCCGCCGCATCGCTTCTATGTGCCGATCGTTGGGCCGGCATCGAGATCGACTGGGTGACCGACCGGGGGTGGGCTCACGTGATCCGTGGCCGGCGGATAATCCACGGTGACATCGGAGCCGTCATGAGCCTGATCCCCATGGGGGGGCCTGCCATCGGCGTCTACACGAAGGGGTTGCGGTGGCAGTTGGAGGACGCCACCTTGCACCATGGCACCACGCGAGGCGTCTCCAACGAGTTCATCGGGCCGGTCGCCGACATCAGGGTGACGTCCGGATGCCTGCTGGCGGTGCTTCCTTCGGGCGACTAGCCCCCGAGCCCGTCGAGCACTACAGGGTTGAGGGCTGTGTATCCCGACAAGTACTCCACGCGCTCTTTCTTCAAACGTGCGACGATCGACTCATACTCCTCGAGTCGGTTCTGACGCTCATACAGCCTCCTCGGCTGGAGCAACTCGAAGTCGTCGACTCCGGGCACATCGGAAGCGACTTCGTAGCCAAAGTCCTGGTCGGTTCGCCATTCGATGGAGCCTTCGACGATTCCCTGGACGATGGCCGAGGTGTCGGGGATCCGGACGTCCTTCGACCCGTCCTCCTCCCCACCGACCCGTCCCGTGTTGAGGACGTAGGCCTCCAGATCGGGCATCGTCTCCAGGAGTTCGAACAGCCGATTTCCTTGCAGGGAGTCGTCATCGAAGAAGAACGGGTTGGTGCCCGGGACACGGAGGCTCTTGCCGGCCTCGGCGGCGCCACCGGCTGAGGTGCCTTTGGTCTCGCCCAACATGAAATAGGCCGGTATCTGATCTCGTGCCAGGCGGGCCACCGCCGGGATCACATGATCGGAACGGTTGAGAATCAGCAGGTATCGCGCCGGGGGAACATGCTTGGGGTCGCGGTGCCTGATATCGGCCAGTGGAAAAGTGCAACGTCCGTTGGCGGTGTGAGTCGTGTCGAAGAAATCGACTGTCCCGTCCTCGGCGACCCCGACGTTCTCCAGCCACGCGTCCGAGCGAGTTGTCCCACCATATATGGTCGGCTCATCGTCGGGATCGAGCCCGTAGGTCTTGGCAAAACAACCTGCCTCCGTCGTATGCACCTTGCCTCCGGGCATCAAGGCGACGAAGTCGTCCTGAACGGGAAGGGACCCCACCTGCTGACGAAAGGTCGTGGTCGTCTTGCCGGTGCCGGAGAGACCGATGATCAGCATCGACTCCTCCTCGCCCGAACGTGTCGCCTCGGCAGGGAAGGTCTTGAGGCCGGCGTGACAGGCAAGGCCGCCGTGGTCGTACACCAGCTTGTTCCACATCCGCAAGCCCCCCATCTTCGACTCACCGAAGTAGTCGGAGCCGAAGACCCGAGTGACCCAATTGTCCAGGTCCACGACGATCAGCCGATCGTCGGGTTTTCCCTCAGCGCGCAGGCTCGGCGTGTAGATCACGGTGAATTCGGGCTTCCAGTCGGCGTCTACAGGGAAGTAGAGATGGCTCTGCATCCCGGCGATGTTGGCCTGTGTGTTCTCTATGTACAGCCTGCAACCAGTCCTGAAGTCAGGATCAGGACCGATGTAGCCCTCGATGAGCAACATGTCCTTGTCGGCGATATAGGCGTCCTGTCTCGCCGCCCACTCGTCGGCTTCCGCTCGTGAGATGCGGTTCTGATGGTTCTCGGTGTCGGAAACGAAGAAAGTCGAGTTGTTGAGACGGGATGTGATCTCGGCCTGATAGTTGATATTCCCGAACTCGGTCTCGGTTACCCTGGGCATCAGGGCCAACGCCAGCTCGCGCAAACGATCCGCGCTCGGGTTCTCCTCGACGGAACGGGCAACAGGCAGCTCGATCATGTCCTCCTCGTACTCCCTGGATGCGTCCAATGAGGGTAGCCGGTCGCTGGCGATTACCCACCAGTCGGGTACCGAGCCGGGAGCTCCCGACCGTCGAGGCCGGCAACGAGGTTGTCGATGGCGAGACGTGCCATCTCGTTTCTCGTCCGGATCGAGGCACTGCCGATGTGGGGAACGACGAGGCAATTGTCCAGCTCGAGAAGAGGATGATCCCCGGGGAGGGGCTCGGGGTCGGTCACGTCGAGAGCGGCTCCGGCAATCTCGCCGTCCTGCAGGGCTTCCACCAGGGCATTGGTGTCCACGATTGGCCCCCTGGCGATGTTGACGAGGTATGCCGTCGGTTTCATGGTCGCCAACTCCTTCTTGCTTATGAGCCCTCGGGTGGTGTCGTCGAGACGACAGCAGATGACAACATGATCCGCGTGCTCCAGGAGGTGATCGAGCCCCACCCGGCGGGCGTCGGCATCGAGGACAGGCCTCGGTGAGGAGTAGATCACTTCCATATCGAACCCGATGGCTCGCCGCGCCACCGCCTGCCCGATTCTGCCCATCCCCACTATTCCAAGGGTGGTCCGGTGCAAGTCTCCGCCGGCCAAGTGGAACACTTCCCATGGCCCCCAGTCCCCCGCTCGAACCTCACGCTCGCCCTCGGGAAGACGTCTCACGATGGAGGCCAGCAATGCCCAGGCCGAGTCGGCGACCGTCTCTGTGAGCACATCGGGCGTATGCCCCACGATCACACCGAAGCGGGCACAAGCCCCGAGGTCGATGTTGTCGACTCCAACGGCCATCTGAGACACGATCTCGAGATTCGGAGACCGTTCGAGCAGCTGTTCGTCGATGCGGTCGGTGAGCATCGACAGGAGGCCGCGCGCCTCTCGCACCTCGTCGAGGAGCACTGCATGAGGCACCGGGCCATCGCCCTCCCACACACCAACGTCGTAATCGCTCAGTCTTTCGATGCCCGGAATGCGTTTGGTCACATAGACGCTGCTCACTGCGAGCGAGGCTAAACGAGCACGAGTTCGTGACCGATAAACTCCGCACAATGCGTCTCCGGTCCCTCGTCCCCCTGGTCGCCGTCGTCGTCGTCGCCTGCAGCGCGGGCGTCGCCTTGGAGGAGACCACTACGACGGCCGATTTCGCAACCAGCAGCACTCAACCCGTCGCCGACACCACGACGACCACGGAGGACCCCCGGCCGGTGTGGGCGGGCTTCGAGGCGACCCGCACCGAGCCTCACGCTCTGGCCGCCTATGCCCATGGCCCGCTCGATGTCTTCGCGGCTCCCGATGGCTCCCAACCCGAGATGACAGTGGACGCGACGACGATCCTGGGAACGGTGACCGTCCTCGGTGTGGTGAGCGAGCCCGTCGACGGGTGGGTCGAAGTCATGTTGCCGGTGAGACCCAACGGAAGCACCGGCTGGGTGCGAACCGACGACGTGTCGTTCTACGTGGCGGACTCCCGGATCATCGTCGACCTCGGCGATCGCAGTTTGAGCTACATGGTCGACGGGGTCGAGGTGCTGCAAACTCACGTGGGTATCGGGAGCCGCTACAACGAAACCCCGACAGGCGAGTATTTCGTCACCGACAGCGTCACCCTCTCCGACCCCAACTCGGCTTGGGGCCCCCATGCCTTCGGTCTGTCGGCTCGTTCCGATACCATCACCGAGTTCAACGGTGGCGACGGCATCATCGGCATCCACGGGACCAACAACCCGAGCTCGATCGGAAGCAACATATCACTGGGTTGTGTCCGGCTCCCTAACGAGATGATCACCGCTCTCCATGAGATGGTGCCGATAGGCACGAGGGTGGAGATACGCTCCTGACGGGAGGGAGTCAGCGAGCCCAGGCTTCCAGACGCCGCTCAGCGAAGTCTCCAGCCCTGGCTTCGCGGATTGACCGCCGCGTTCGCCAGCACGGTCTTGCCGCGCTCCTTGGCATCGGTCTCGATCAGGAAACGGCCGTCCTCCTCCCAGATCCGGGTCACCAGAGTCTCACCCGGGTAGACGTGACCGGTGAATCTGGCTTCGTACGAACCAACTCGCTCTGGCTCACCGCCCAGCACGGCTTCTGTCACAGCCTTCAAGACCACCCCAAAGGTGCACAGACCGTGGAGAATGGGTCGCTCGAAGCCGGCCAGCTCCGCAAAGGCGGGATCGGCGTGGAGGGGGTTCTTGTCTCCCGACGACATCCGATAGAGCAGAGCCTGTTGGGGAAGGGTCGATGACTCGACCACCACATCGGGGCCACAGCTCGGTGCGGTATTCGCCGCCGCAGGCCCGGTGTCACCACCGAATCCGCCCTCGCCACGCACGTATATGCCGGAGCGATTGGTGAACAGGGGATCGCCGGTCTGCTCGAGGACCGAAACGACTTCGAGCACGATCAGAGCCCCTCGACCCTTGTCGTACACATCGACGACCTGGCCTGTCTGCGTAACCGACCCTGACGTCGGGATGGGCCGGTGAACCGTCAGCTTCTGGTCCCCGTGGAGGACCCGGGCGAGGTCGATGTCGATCCCATCTACCGCTCCCAGGCTCATGATCATCGAGAACGGTGGGATGGTGCCAAAAGACGGCACGGTCACGAGGTCCCGCTCCAAGACGTATTTCAGCTCGTCAGGGTCGTCAGGCGGGTCACCGGCTCCCACGCCCAGGTTGTAGAGGACGATGTCGTCCTCCGACCAGCTGTAGGACACCCCCTCGAGCTCGGCGCCGATCGCCTCGTCGATGTCGATGGGCATCAGCCGGCCAGCATCTGACCGAGGAGTATGGCCTCGTCATTGCTGCTGGCCGGGATGATGTATTCGGCAACATCCCGGATTTGATCGATGTGCTCGGCGATCGCCTCCACCGAAGGCACTTTCTCGGTGCCGGCGAACCAGCCTGTGTTCGTTCCCACGAATATCCGACCGTAACGGCCCGCACCGACCGTGAAGATCTCGTGGGTATGTTCATTTGCCTCCGAGCACAGATAGGCCACCATTGGTGTGACTAGCTCCGCTGCTGCGGAGTCCGGGATCGGCAGATCCTCGGTCATCCTGGTCTTGGCGAAGGGCGCGATGACGTTCGACTTGATGTTGTACTTGGCGCCTTCGATGGCGAGCACATTGGACAGACCGACCAGGCCGGCCTTGGCGGCCCCATAGTTGGCCTGGCCGAAATTGCCGAACAGCCCGGAAGCCGACGACGTGAACACGAATCGGCCGTAGGAATTCTCGCGCATCACCTTGAAGGCAGGGGACGAAACGTAGAAGCCGCCCTTGAGGTGGACGTCGATGACCGCCTCCATCTCGGTCATGGTCATCTTGGCGAACGACTTGTCGCGAAGGATCCCGGCGTTGTTCACGACGATGTCGACGGTTCCGAAGGAGTCGAGGGCGGTCTGGACGATGGCCTCACCACCCTCTTCGGTCGAGACGGAGTCGTAGCTGGCAACGGCCTCACCGCCGGCCCCCCCTATCTCCGACACGACCCGATCGGCCGCCGACTCCGATGAGCCGGTGCCGTCGACCGCGCCGCCCAGATCGTTGACGACGACGCGGGCTCCGCGGCGGGCCAGCTCCAACGCGTAAGTCCGTCCCAGACCGCCACCGGCGCCGGTGACGATGGCGACGCGACCGTCGAACGTGATTGGTTCACTCACTTTGCAGTCCTCCGTTTCAGAGACGTGTCAGAGACCCAGGGAGCGGCCGACGATCTCCTTCATGATCTCCGTCGTCCCTCCATAGATCGTTTGCACCCGGGCATCGCGAAAGGCACGGGCGATGGGGTACTCCTCCATGTAGCCCCAACCGCCGAAGAGCTGAAGGCACCGGGTGATCACCTCGTTCTCCAGTTCCGTCACCCACCACTTGGCCTTGGCGGCATCCTCTGCAGTCAACTCGCCTGCGTTGAGGGCCACGATCTGGGCGTCGACGTAGGTCTGGGCGATGTCGAGTTTGGTGCGCATCTCGGCCATGGCGTGCTTCGCGGTCTGGAACCCACCGATGGGCTGGCCGAAGGCATGTCGCTCCTTGACGTACTCCAGCGTCCAGTCGAAGGCGGTCTGGGCGTGGGCGATCGACCCTGTGGCCAGGGAAAGACGCTCCTGAGCCAGATTGGCCACCAGGTACCTGAACCCTTCACCCTCGGCACCGAGGAGGTTGGCAACCGGCACCCTGACATCCTCGAAGAACAGCTCGGCCGTGTCCTGGGCGTGCAGCCCGATCTTCTCCAGGTTTCGTCCGCGGGAGAACCCCGCCATCCCCTCCTCGACGACGAGGAGGCTCATCCCAGCATGACGCTGGCCGGGGTCGGTCTTGACCGCGGTCACCACGAGGTCGGAGTTGATGCCGTTGGTGATGAAGGTCTTCGAGCCATTGACCACATAGTCATCGCCATCGCGGATCGCCGTGGTGGATATGCCGGCGAGATCCGATCCCGCTCCGGGCTCGGTCATTGCGATCGCGCTCATCAGGTCCCCGGAGACGAGCCCGGGGTGCCAGCGCTCCCTTTGCTCCTCGTTGCACAAATCCAGGAAGTAGGGGAGGACCACGTCGTTGTGGAGGGTGATGCACATGCCGGACGCGAAAGCGTCCGCCGCCATCATCTCCTCGACGATCACGGCATTGAAACGGAAGTCGTCCACTCCCCCGCCACCGTATTCCTCGTCGACGGCCATGCCCAGCAGACCCGCCTCACCTGCCTTTCGAAACATCTCCTTGTCGACACGTCCGGCCTCTTCCCACTTGGGGACGTTGGGGACGATCTCCCGGCTTATGAACTCGCGGGCACTCTCACGAAAGAGGTCGTGATCTGGCTCGAAGAGGCTCCGCTTCACGACCCGGGCTCACACGCCGGCGTACATCGATTCGATCTGATCGGCGTATTTGTCGAGCACCACGCGCCGCTTCAGCTTGAGTGAGGGTGTCACCTCACCGCTGTCCGGTGTCCACTCGTCGGGGACGACGACCCACTTCTTGATCTGCTCGACCCGGGCAACCGACTCGTTGGCCTCTTTGACGGCACGGGCCACTTCGTCTTGGACCTCCGGCAGCTGGGAGAAGCTGGCCAGGTCCTTGTACTCGAGTCCGCGGGCCTCGGCCCACGCCGGAGCCTCCTCGTGGTCGAGGGCGATGACCATGCTCAGGAACTTGCGCTGGTCACCGATCATGCAGGCTTTGGAGATGATCGGGTGGTTCCCCAGCAACGTCTCCAGCTTGGCCGGGGCGATGTTCTTGCCGGCAGCCGTGATGATGATCTCCTTCTTGCGGCCGACGATCCAGACGTTGCCGTCCTCGTCGATGCGTGCCAGGTCGCCCGAGTGGAGCCAGCCCTCTTCGTCGAAAGTCTCCCGGGACGCCTCATCCATCTTGTAATAGCCCTGGGTGACGATGCCTCCGCGCATCAACAGCTCACCGTCGTCCCCGGTCGTCACCTCGACACCGGGAAGGGCCTTGCCCACCGAGCCGAACTTTATCTTCGGATAGGTCAACGTCGCCGGCCCGGTGTTCTCCGACATGCCGTAGATCTCGTGGAGGGGCACGCCGATGGTGTGGAAGAAACGGACCAGGTCCGGGTTGATGGGAGCGGCCGCGGTGACGGCGATCGTCACGTCTTCCATGCCCAAGCCCTCGCGGACCTTGGAGAGGGCGATCTTGTCGAGGAGACCGGCCAGGATCGGCCCGCTCCTGCCCTCTTCCTCCGCCGCCACCCGCTTCTCGTTGGCCTCCAGGGCTTTCTTGAGGATGGTCCCCTTCAGACCTTCGGCTTCGGCGAACCGGCCCATGAGGCGGCTGTGGAACTTCTCGTAGACACGAGGGACACCGACGAACAACGTGGGCTTTGCGATCTGGATGTACTCCAGAACACCTGCCAGGTTGGGGCAGTACCAGACCTGTCCCGCCAGGTAGGTCCCCATGTAGTGGGTCGCCAGACGCTCGGCGATGTGAGCGAGGGGCAGATAGGACACCATGCGCTGTCCGATCTCGAGGTTGGCGGCCCGCCGCAGGCTCTCCAGTGTCCAGACCACATTTCGATGGTCGATCATCACACCTTTGGGTGTTCCTGTCGTGCCCGAGGTGTAGATGAGGGTGGCCAGAGTCTCCGGGGAGATGCTCGACGCCGACCGACTCACCGAATCCGGGTCCGATTCGAGGTGTGCGACCCCCCTGGCGTTGAGTTGGTCCCAGCTGAGGACCCAGTCGAGAGTGTCGTAGTTCTCGGCGCCTGACAACAGGACGACGTAGCGAAGGTTGGGGAGCTCCGACTTGATCTCCTCCCATCTCTTCATGAAGTCCAGGTCCTCGAGGATGGCCACCGTCGCCTTGCAGTTGTCTGCGATGTACTGGATCTGGTTGGCGGCGAGAGTTGAGTAGATGGTCACCGGCGTGGCCCCGGCATGGACGATTGCCAGGTCGGCAATCACGTGCTCGGGACGGTTGCCCGACATGATCGCCACGAACTCCCCGTCGCCGACGCCGAGGGTCTGGAGACCGGCTGCAACCTGATGAACCCGATCTCGATACTGCGACCAGGTGAGGCTCTGCCACTCGCCATCCTTCCAATGGATGGCCGGTTGATCCGGATAGGCGTCGGCATTCCTGTTGAACGAGTCGACGATCGTCTTCCCCTCGACGACAGCGTCGATCTCAGCTCGTTCAGCGAGCACGGCAGCATTGACGGTCACGGTTCCCTCCGCACAGGTCAGGCGACAGATCCAGAGGATCGAAGTCTACCGATCTCCTCCTGGCTATACCCGAGGGCGGAGAGAATCGCCTCGGTGTCGGCACCCGGAGCCCGCGGGGTCTTGGCCGGTTCTGGCCGGGTGACGCTGAAACGCGGTGCCGGCCCGGGCTGTGTCAGCCCCTCGACCTCGTGGAACGTCTCCCGTGCCAGGTTGTGCGGGTGCTTGGGGGCCTCGACCAGGGACAGGACCGGCGCCACGCAGGCATCGGTCCCTTCGAAATGCGTCGCCCACTCGTCACGGGTCATCGAGCCGAAACGCTCAGCGAACCTGTCCCGCATCACCGGCCACCCATCCCGGTCATTCTGAGGCCCCACGTCATCGGTGCTCAACCCCAGACCTTCGAGCAGCGCAGCGAAGAATTGCGGCTCCAGGGCACCAACGGCGACGTGGTTGCCATCGGAAGTCCGATAGGTCGTGTAGAAGGGCGCGGCGCCGTCGAGGAGATTGGACCGTCGTCGAGGCTCCCACCATCCATCCGCGATGAACCCGTGATGGGAGGCGGTGAGCAGAGCAGAGCCATCGACCATCGCGGCATCGACGACCTGGCCCTCACTCGTCTCGCGGGCGTGGAGAACCCCGGCGACGATCCCGAGTGCCAGCAGCATCCCACCACCACCGAAGTCTCCGACCAGGTTGAGAGGGGGTATGGGGTCGTCCGCGGTTCCCACAGGGTGCAGAGCACCCGAGAGAGCGATGTAGTCGATGTCGTGGCCGGCCATGGATGCCATCGGTCCCTCCTGGCCCCAGCCCGTCACCCGCCCGTAGACCAGGGCAGGGTTGACGGCGAGACACTCCCCCGGCCCGACACCGAGACGTTCGGTGACGCCGGGACGGAAACCCTCGATCAGGACCTCGGAGCCGGCGACGCAACGCAGGACGATCTCGACGCCCTCGGGCGTCTTCAGATCCACAGCGATCGACTCCCGGCCGCGGTTGAGGACGTCGTTGGGCGACGGAGGGAAGAGCCCTCCGCCTCCGACCCTGTCCACCCGGATCACCCTGGCACCGAGGTCGGCGAGCACCATCCCGGCGAACGGCGCCGGGCCGATCCCGGCGAGCTCGGTCACGACGAGGCCTTGCAGAGGTCCGGCCATCAGCGTTGGAGAACGTCTACCGAGTCGACGAGAACCGGGACGTGGTTCAGCGACGGATCCATACCGAAGGCACCGTACAGCATGGTCGCCAGGACCCGGTTGGCGCTCTCGTCGGTGGTGGATAGCGGGTCGAGTGCTGTCGGTTCGGCGGGCAATGCGACCACGACCGAGGTGCTGCCGGTCCAAGCGGCAACGTTCCACATTTCGGTGGACTTGCTGAAGTTGGGTGTAGGTCCGTCGAGCTCTGCCGCCCACGCCAACAGATCCGGCTTTTGATACAAGGGTATGAGCGCCCGATCCGCGAGGTAGAGACTGTCGGCCTGGTTGAAGGCCGCAGATCGGCTCACTGGATCCATGATGGTTCCCGCTGCCTTCACGAGCTCCTCTACCTCGGGCGAGCAGTAGCGGTTCACGTTCATGTCGGAGTCACCGCAGAAGTAGGTGGCATCGGCGGTCGAGGGGTCGGATCCCACCCGCCAAGAGAAGTTGGCGATCTGCCAAACGTCGGGGCCACCGAAGAGGATGTCCCTCGTCACGAAAGCCGAGGGGGTGCGCAGATTGGGGACTATGTTTATGCCAACCGCGGCCAGATCCTCGCTCACGGCCTCGACGATTTCTCGACGGTCGGGATCGTCGTTGGTCGAGATCCATACGAACGACATCGGACGGCCGCCGCATCGATAGACCTCGTCTTCGAGGACACAACCCTCGTCGATGAGCAGCTGCTCAGCGGCTTCCGGGTCGTAGCGATCCTCATAATGCGGTTCGTAGTGCGCGGTGTTCTGCATCCAAATCGTGTTGTCCAGCGCCCCAGCCGATGGTGAGAGGAGGCGCACGGTCTGGTCGAGTATCTCCTGACGGTCGATGGCCAGGTCGATCACCTCGCGAACCCAGTCTTGGGAGAGCAACTCGTCCTCGTGGTGAAAGTCGATGTGCTCCCAGAATGGTCCCGGGGAGAGGGTGTACCGGACCGTCTGGTCGAAATCGGTGAGTCGTTCGACGATCTCATCGCTGGGCCGCAACGCAGCGACATCGACCTCACCCGATTCGATCGAGTCGAGCAGTTCCTCGGTGTCGGCGATGAACACGAACTCGATTCGTTCGATGGGGCCGAGCGATGCCTTCGCCAGGGGATCGATTTCCGACCACCAATCACGGTTCCGCTCCACGACGATCCGGTCGCCCGGTACCCACTGCTCGAAGACGAACGGCCCGGTTGTCGGCATGGACCTCGGGTCGAGTGTCTCCACGTGTGCCGGAATCAGCCTGTCGAAGAGGCTCTGCCACGCCCCTCGAGGCTCGGAGAGGGCAACCCGAGCAGTCTTGGGATCGATGGCTTCTACCTCGGTGACGAGGTCGTAGACGGGATTGCGCCCGCCTGCGAGTGGATCCTTGTGGGCCCTGACGGTCGCGGCGAAGTCGTCTGCTGTGACCGGCTCACCGTCGGACCAGCGTGCCTCCGGGGAGATCCGATAGAGCAGGCAGACCTCGGTCGGGCATCCCCGTGCCAGGAGGGTGCGCTCGTCGAGAGTGGTCGTGGTGCTCGGTGAAGCGGTCGTCGATGACGTCAGGATCTGTGGCTGCGGGGGCCGGGGCAACTCGGGCCCGGCAGCCGTAGGAGCACAGGCGGCCACGAGTGAGAGCCCGAGCGCGAGCGCTCCGAGTCGGCTGGCTCCGCACCTTGTGCCCATGTGAAGATGAAACGGCTCCTACGGGCAAAACTCAAGCATTTACGTGAACTCAGTGTTCCTGACGGGGCTCACCGAGGTCTGGAACCCCGGACTCGCGGAGTGCTACGACCGGAGGTCTAGCTCGGCGCGGGCCGGGCCGGTCCAGTTGCCCTCAGAACCGACGAGATAGCAGGCCACAAAGTGCTCGTTCCCGCGGTCGTCGAGGGGCGGGTGGTCCGTCTCGCAGATATCGGTGGCAAACGGGCAGCGTGCGATGAACCTGCACTGGGCCGCTGGGTTGATCGCCCTGGCGACACCACCCTCGATCTGGACCGGTGGCCGGTCGTAAGAGGGGTCCGGCACCGGCACCGCCGACAGCAGGGCACGTGTGTAGGGGTGCATCGGGTTGGAGAGCAACTCCTCCGTCGGGGCCATCTCCACGATCTTGCCCAGGTACATGACGGCGATCCTGTCGCACATATAGCGAGCCACCGCCAGGTCATGCGTGATGTAGAGATAGGTGACGCCGAGCTTCTCGGCCAGCTCGAGCATGAGACGCATGATCGAGATGCGAATCGAAACGTCGAGCATCGACGTGGGCTCGTCGGCCACGACGAATGTCGGGTCCATCACCAGCGCCCTGGCGATGGCGACGCGTTGTCTCTGGCCACCCGACAACTCGTGCGGGTAGCGGAAGAGAAAGGGCTCCGGCGGAGTCAGGCCCACCAGTCTGAGGAGATCGACGACGCGCTTCTCACGCTCCTCCGTCGTGCCCAGGTTCTGGACCGCAAGCGGCTCGGCGACGATGTCGAAGATGGTGCGTCGGGGGTTCATCGACTCGTAGGGATCCTGAAAGATCATCTGGACGTTCTTGCGGAACTCCTTCTGATCGGATTTGGAGGTGATCGACGTGACGTTCACCAGCTGGTCGGTCTCGGGGTCTCGAATCTGGATGGACCCTCCCGTAGCCCCTTCGAGCTTGACGAGCATCCGACCCGTGGTGGTCTTGCCACAGCCCGACTCACCCACGAGACCGAGCGACTCACCAGCGTTGATCTGGAAGTCGATCCCGTCGACGGCATGTACGAAGTCGGTGGGCTTGCGGAACAATCCCCGCGAGATCGGAAAGAGCTTCCGGAGGTTGTCGACCTTGACCCGGACCTCGCCGTTCGAGTCGGGCCCGGTGCGAGCGGTGGCAGCGCTCTGATCGGTCGTCATGCTTCCACCGTGGCCAGGGTCACCGGGACCTGCTCGTGATGCCAGCACGCCACTGCGTGACCCGGCTCGATGTCGGCGAGAGGTGGCTCCTCGTCGACACACTTCTGGGTGGCGAACGGGCAACGTGGATGGAACCGGCACCCACTGGGCGGATCGAGGAGGTTGGGCGGCTCGCCCTCGAGCGGTGCCAGCACCCTACGGGGTCCGGTGATCGACGGTGTCGAGGACAGAATGAGCCAGGCGTAAGGGTGACGTGGGTTGGCGAAGATTTCGGTTGTGGGGCCGAGTTCCACGATCTTGCCGGCGTACATGACACCGATGATGTTGGTGATCTCGGCGATGACCGCGATGTCGTGGGAGATGTAGATGATCGACATCCCCAGCTCGTTTTGGATCTTCCGGAGCTCCTCGAGGATCTGCTCCTGGACGATCACGTCGAGAGCCGTGGTGGGCTCGTCGGCGATGATCAGCTTGGGGTCACAGGCGAGTGCCATGGCGATGACCGCTCGCTGCTTCATACCGCCCGAGAACTCGTGCGGATAACGGTCGATCATCTCGGGATTGATCCCGACCATCTCGAACAGCTCCTCGATCTTGGCCCGAGCCTCAGCGGTTGTCGGCTTGGGATTCCAATGGACGTCCATCGTCTCCCTGATCTGCTCACCGACCGTGTACACGGGATTCCAGGAGTTCATGGCTCCCTGAAACACCATCGAGACCTCGTTCCAGCGGCGCTTGCGCATCTCCTCGTCACCCAGGTCGAGGAGGTTCTCCCCGTCGAGTTTGATCTCCCCGCCCAGAATCCTGGCGTTGTTGGCCAGCAACTGCATCAGAGTCAAAGCCACCGAGGTCTTGCCACAGCCGGACTCGCCCACCAGACCCAGCGACTTTCCTTTGGGAAGCTTGAAAGAGACGCCCTCGACCGCGGAAACCATCCCGGTCTTCATCTCGTAGTTCATGACGAGGTCGTTGACCTCGAGGATCGGTCGCTCCCCGCTCGGCACGGGGCTGTCGAGATTGCCTTCGGCCGTGTCCAATCTGGTGTCTGTCATTGTGCTCTGAGCCTTGGGTTGATCACTTCGTCCATCGCCCTGCCGGCGAAGAAGAACCCAGCGGCGAGGAGCGAGACGGCGAGACCGGCCGGGATCAGCAGCCACCAGAATTCGAGACCGCTGCGGAGATAGCCCTGGGTCTGTGCCGTGCTCAGCATGATGCCCCAGGTCATCGGGGCCTCGATCAGCCCGAAGAAGGAGAGAGTCGCCTCGAGGCTGACGGCCTCGGTCACGGTGAACATCATGTAGAGGAAGCTCAGCGGCAACACGTTGGGGATGACGTGCTTGAGGATCAGATGCATGTTGGAGCCGCCGGAGACACGGGCCGCATCGATGAATGGTTTCACCTTCACCGACAGCGCCTGTGACTTGAGCACGATGGCGGTTCCGCCGAACCCGGAGAGGATTCCGATCATGATCCCGAGCAGCGGCATGGTCACGGTGAACATCCCCGATACGACGATCAGGATGGGGATCAGCGGCATCAGCAGCACCAGGTCGGCCAAACGCATGAGGAAGTTGTCCAACCACCCCCCATAGAAGGCGGCCATGGAACCGACTGTCGTGGCCACCACCACGGTGACGATCGCGGCCACCGCACCGAGGAAGAAGGCGGCACGGGTGCTGTAGGTCAGCTGGCTTGCGATGTCACGACCCAGCGGGTCGGTGCCGAGCCAGTGGTCGTTGTTGGGCGGTGCCGGAGCCCGCGGGATCTCACAGATGTCGCCGGGAAAGGCGCCGAAGCACCACAGTTGGGCATTGCCGACGTCGATCTGGGTGCTGGGGTCTATCACGTCGGCCTCTGTCGGCATCACCTCCAACTCGGCCACAACCGCGTCGTAACCGATGACCGGGTCGTAGATGGAGCTGTTCTGCCATGGGCCCCATGCCCGAAAGACCGGATAGGCGAGGGCCATGAGGGCAAAGAGGAGGATGAGCCCGAGGCCGAACAAGCCGATCTTGTTCTCGACGAAGAGCTTCCAGTTCTTCTTGAGCCCGACCCAGCCAAGACGCCAGCGGACCTTCCACAGCGACTCGGGGAGAGCATCGCCCTCCCGAAGACCGACCCTCGCTTCGTCGGCGAGAACGGACTCGATGGGTTCTGCAGTCTCCTGATCCTTTATGACCACGGTCTTCTCCTAGTTCCCGGCCTGGACTCGAACCCGTGGATCCAACACGTTGTACAAGATGTCAACCAACAGATGTGCCAGCAGGGCGAGGATCCCGATGAAGGCGAGGGCGCCAGTGGCCACAGGAACATCCTCGATGATCGTTGCATTCAACAGAAGGGCCCCCATCCCCGGCCAGCCGAAGATGGTCTCGGTGACGACACCGCCACCGATGATGAAGGCGAGACCGAGGATGAATGAGGTGACAACGGGAAGCAGGGCGTTGCGGGCCGCATGGCGGTCGCGAATGTCCTTCTCAGGCACACCTTTGGCCCGGGCGGTCAGGATGTAGTCCTCCTTCAACGTCTCCAGCATCGAGCTGCGGGTCAGCAGCATGGTCCCGGCGAAGGCGACGAGAGCGAGGGTGACAACGGGAAGGATGGTGTGGTGGACGATGTCGAAGGCGTACGGCCGCATCTCAGGACGGAGGATCCAGAAGCCGGCGAGTACCAGGACGGACAGCACGTAGCCACCCCGGCGGATCAAACGCGCGGTCGAGCGCTCCGGGACGCGTCGGGCCACGAGCAAACCCGCCACCAGCACTGCCGCGGCGATGCCCAGGGACAGCAGCAACTGCCCGAACACCTGATTGCCGGTGAACGGGGCGTTGCGCCAGAACTCGGGGGTGAGGAACCCGCTGATCGGAAACCACCCGAGATAGGAGGCGAAAAAGAGGATCATCAGGATGCCGAACCAGGGATAGAAGACGGTGTACAAGAACACGCCTCCGATGGTCACCGTGTACTCGCTGAAACCACCTCTCTTCCATGCCACCCGCTTGCCCAGTGTGAAACCCATGACGTACGACAGAAGAGTGGCGAAGGTGAACAGGAACAGAGTCCGTGGGATTCGCTCCCCGACAACCGCTATCACCGGTTTGGGGAACTGGCTGAAACTGACGCCGAGATTGCCGGTGAAGAAGTTGGTGACATAGGTCCACCACTGGCTCCAGATACTCCCATCCAACCCGAGACGAGCGAGGATTTGCGCTCGCACCGCTGCCGGTATCTCCGGGTTGATGAACTGGGAGGTGATATCTCCGGGTTGTGCCTGGAGCAGGAAGAACACGAGGGAGAGAAACAGGAAGAAGAGGAAGGCCATCTGGACGAGACGCTTCGCGATGAACTTCAGCAAGACACGACTCCTAGATCCTCCGTATTCGCGCTGGCAGGTGGCCCACTCTAGATGAGCAACAAGCGTCTAGATGAGCGACACGCCGAGAAACCGTAGTGGGAGCCGTTCTCCTATGCCGAGTCGGTGACTCTGAGGGAGGACGACGCCTTTCCTCGACCGCGCCAAATAGAGAAAGGGCCCCAATTGGGGCCCTTTCTCGATATCGGTATGTCTGCGCTTACTCGCTGACTCCAACTGCGTTCGGCCAGGCATTGGGGAAGCCCTGCTGGCCACCCATGATCGTCTGGACCGGGAACTGAACGCTGGTGCCATAAGCCTCGATGATCGGGGTGCGGAAGAGCACCACGTACGGGAGGTCACGGGCAAGGATGGCGTCCATCTCCATGGTTAGCTCAGCAGCTTCTTCGATCGTGGTCGCCGCGTCGAACGCGTTGGCCGCGGAATCGAATTCCTCGCTGGCGTAACCCGGAGTGTTGAAGCCACCACCGGTCACGGCGTCCTGATCCGAGTGGAAGAACGCACGTGTCGATGTGCCGGGCAGCGACGGATCGCCACCACCCCAACCGAGGACGTACATGTCCCAGGTGAGAGCAGACTCGGGAGTCTGCGGCGGGAATGTGGCATCAACGATGGCGTTGAAGTCCGTCGGCTCCGCAGTCACGGGGACTCCCAGCTCCTGCATCCACGTCTCCATGTAGATGGAGAACGTGGCACGGAACGGGTCGTAGCCCGGGCCGGGGGTGAGGATCGACAGCTCCGGAACGGCCTCGCCGTTCGGCATGGTCAGGCCTTCACCCTTGGGGTTGACTTCGAGGAAGTTGCCCTCGTCGTCACGAACCACCACAGGCTCGGTGCTCCAGGTGTACCCAGCATCCGAGAGGATCTGGATAGCGGTCTCGTAACGCGTGCCTTCGTCCATCGGCTCACCGTCTGCCCAACCAGCCTTCTCGACATCTGCGTTGTAGTGCAGGGTCAGGTCCGGATGGACGATGGTGTAGCCGGGGAACACGGCGCCGGCAAGCACGGTGTCGGCGATCAACTCCTTGTTGATCACTGTTGCCGTCGCCTGACGGAACGCCAGATCGGACATCGGGGCTTTGCGCAGGTTGTACGCCATGTAGCGGAAGCCCTCGGTCTGGTTCACACTGAACTCCAGATCGGGGTTGGTCGCAAGCTCGTTACGCAGACCGCTGGTCAGACCAGTTGGGTCGTACACGAAATCGAGCTCGCCACCGGCGAGCTTCTCGTAGGCAGCGTCCTTGGTACCGTGCTCGACCCAGAGGATCTCTGAGACGAACGGGCCCTCGATGTACTGGGCAACGACATCACCGGAACCCTCACCACCGTAGACCGTGTCCTCACCCCGCTCTGCGTTGGCGATGCGGAAGGACCCGTCGGAGTAGAGAGTGTTCTCGGTGCCGCTGTCGAAGTAGTCGGAGTTGGCAACCGTGGCCGCGAAGGCACCGGTCTCCCACTGATCGACGATGACCGAGCCTGCTGAAGGCTCGTTCACGCCGGAGACGGCATAGAGGACGGCGAGGCCCTCAGAAGCGCCGGCATTGGCGATGTACTCGTCGATCTGCTCCTGGGTGACATCGGCTTCTGTGATGTCGTTATCGGGGTCGTCGTCGCCGGCAGCCTCTTCGACGATCGCAGCAGTCGCATCCTCGGGCGTGATGCCCTCGGTGGCGGCGGCAGCGGCGTCACGCGCAGCCTGAACATGCTCTTCCCAGTAGTGGGATGGCACGAACGAGGCAAAGCCGACTCCGTTGTTCCAGACAGCAAGACCTGGTGCCTCGCTGAACTCGACGCGGACGGTGTAGTCATCGGGAGCCGTGACGCTCACAACGGTGGGACCGAAGTTGGCGGCATGGTTCGAACCGAGGTTGAATTCCTGAACCGTGTCGAAATAGAAGGCCAGGTCATTGGCCGTTATAGGCGTGCCATCGGACCAGGTCATGTCGTCACGGATGGGCTGCTCGACAACCCAAACGTCACCTTCCTGGACCGGCTCGACAGGTACCTCGGTCGCAGCGATTCCAGGCACATGGACGAACCCGGGCAGCGCCAGTGTGTACAGCGCCGTCTTGGAGTTGGTCAGGTATGCCTGGTTCTGCGACGAGCTCTCAGTGTCGAGAGAGGCCCACCAGTTGTCGGTGGTGATGTTGGCGATCATGCCGATGCGGAAGGAACCGCCCTCTACGGGCTCTCCTCCGTCGTCACCGTCGCCGTCGTCACCTCCGGTGGTGGTTGTCACTTCTCCGTCGCCGTCGCCACCGTCAGTCGTGGTGGTCTCATCGGCGGTGTCGCCGGTGCACGCCGCCACGACCATGGCGAATACAGCGAGGAGAGCAAGCAACCGCAGCCCAAAGGGCTTTGTTACTTTCACTTAGTTTCCTCCGAACTAGGGGTAACTGTGCTCCAGAGGGAACACCCAAGACACAATAGAGGCTTGACGGCCGATATGCCTACCGCGGACCTGCTTGGCTAGGGACCCGGCTCGACGGCGGATTCGTCGAGAACGACGTCGTAGGCGCGGCGAGACTCACCGATGATCGCCTGGATGATCCCGGCCATGGGGAGAGCGAGGATGACACCGATCCCACCCATCAAGGTCCCACCAATGATGATCGCCGCTACCGAGACAGCGGGATGGATCTCCATGGTTCGCTTGGTGATCCGGGGTGAGATCACGTAGTTCTCGACCTGCTGATAGGCGACGAAGTAGAGGATCACCCATATTGCCGTGCCGATACCGTTGAAGCTGAGGGCGACGAGAGCGGGCAGGATCGATGCGAGATAGGTTCCAACCACCGGAACGAACTGACTGAGTACCCCGACCCAGATGCCAAGCGATACGGCGAAGTCGACGTCGAGGATCGTCAGGAAGATCGTGGTCAGGGTGGCGGACACCACAGCGAGGATCAGGCGAGAGTAGATGTAGCCCCCCATCTTCTCGACAGCGACGTCCCAGATGTGGAGGGCGTGGCGCTGTCGGTCCTCGGGCATGAACGACAGAACCGTGCGCTGGAGTTGAGGCAATTCGGCAATCATGTAGAAGGCGAAGAGTGCGACGGTCGTAGCGAAGAAGAGGAAGCTGAACACCGAGGCGAAGATCCCCACGATCCCCCCGAAGAGGGTGCTCCCGAGATCCTGGATCGAGCTGAGCATATTCCGACCCACCTCGGCCGGGTCTACCTCGGAGAGGTCGAAGCCGAGGTCCTCCTGCAGGAACAGGAGGAAGGACTCGACCAGCGCCGGTATCGAGTCGATGAGTCTCCGGAACTGCTCGATGAACAGCGGAGCCAACAGCCAGACGAACACGATCACCGAGACGAAGGCGACCAAGAAGACGACACCGGTGGCAGGCCCACGACGCCAGTCCCGTTTGGCGAGGAAGTGAACAGGGGGCTCGAAGGCGACCGTCACGAACAGGGCGACGAAGACCATGGAGAGGACCGACCGCAGGGTGACGGCGAGCCAGATGACCGCAGCCACTCCGAGCAGTACCAGCGCCACCGTCAGAGTTCGGCGAATGAACAAGCGGTGGTCGCTGGAGGAACTGCGATCTGTCATCGCGTCCAGAGGGTAGGAATCGCCTGGGGCGGAACGGCGTCATTCCGATAGCCTCGTCGTCGAAGGAGGAGAATGGACCAATTCGAGATCGCCTGGGCGCCCGACGCCGAGACCGCCGCGGCCACCAACACTGCACGTTTCATGGCCGCGCACGGCATCGAGTCGTTCGACGAGTTGGTGGCCAGATCGTCCTCGGAGCCCGAGTGGTTCTGGGAGGCAGTCGTCGAGTTCATCGGGATCCCCTTCGACCCGCCCTGGAAGACGATTCGTGACACCTCGCGCGGGCACCCGTGGGCGACGTGGTTCCTCGGAGCCGGCTTCAACCTCTCGACGGCATGTGTGGACCGCTGGGCCGGACAAGACCCGGACAGGCTCGCAGTGAGATCACAGAAGGAGAACGGAGAGACGCGCCAGCTCACGTATGGCGAGCTGCTCGAAGAGGTCGAGCGTCTCGCTGGAGCGCTGACCGCCCTCGGTGTGGGCCGGGGCGATGCGGTGGCCGTCTACCTGCCGATGTCCCCGGAAGCCGTGATCTCGCTCCTCGCCGTGGCCCGGATCGGCGCCATCTTCATCCCTGTGTTCTCGGGATACGCCGCCGAGGCCGTGGCCACCAGGCTCGAGGACCCCAAGCCGAAGGCGATGATCTGCGCCAACGGATTCGAGCGCCGGGGCAACCTGGTCATGATGAAGGAGACAGCCGACCAGGCAATCGGGCTCGCCGACGGTCTCGACCGGGTCCTCGTCGTCGACTACGTCGATCGCGGGCCGACCCCGATGGAGGTGGGCCGGGACGTCTGGTGGCACGAGATCGTCCCGACAGCGGAGCGAGAACCAAGCGCACCGACTTGGGCAGAAGACCCGGTGCTGATCGCCTACACGTCCGGCACCACGGGCCGACCCAAAGGGGCTGTTCACGTGCAAGCGGGGCTGACCGTCAAGCTGGCGCAGGAAGGGGCCTTCCAACTGGACGTGAAGCCCGACGACGTCCTGATGTGGTCCACCGACATGGGTTGGATCATGGGCCCCTGGATGGTCGTCGCCGGTCTGGCCAACGGTGCCGCCATCGCCACCTACGACGGGGCTCCCAACCACCCGGGGCCGGATCGAATCTGGCAGGTCGCTGCCGACCTCGGCCTGACGATTCTCGGTCTGTCTCCCACACTCGTCCGCGCCCTGCAACCTCACGGCGCCGGCGAGGCGCGCAAGCACGACCTCTCCGCCCTGAGGCTCTTCGGCTCGACCGGTGAGCCCTGGAACCCGGAGCCTTGGTGGTGGCTGTTCCGTGACGTCGGAGAGGGAAAGCGCCCGATCATGAACATCTCCGGAGGGACCGAAGTGGGTGCGTGCATCCTCTCGACGAACCTGCTCCAAGGTCTCAAGCCCACGGCGCTGGGCAAGCCGGCACTGGGAATGGATGCCGACGTCTACGACGACAACGGGAACCCGGTCCGTGGCGAAGTCGGCGAGTTGGTCATCAGAGGATCGTGGCCCGGAATGACCCGCGGGTTCTGGGGCGAGCCGGAGCGGTACATCGCCACGTACTGGTCACGTTTCGACGACACCTGGGTCCATGGTGATTGGGCATCGGTGGACGACGACGGCTTCTGGTATCTCCACGGGCGGTCAGACGACACACTGAACATCGCCGGGAAGCGAATCGGCCCTGCTGAGATCGAATCGGTCGCTGTCGCCCTGGATGAGGTGGTGATGGCTGCGGCGATCGGTACGCCTGATGAGGTGAAAGGAGAGACCATCGCCCTCTTCCTGGTGCCGGCACCAGGAGTCGAGCCGGGTGACGAGCTGACCGGCAAGGTGATGGCCGCATGTGATGCCGCTCTGGGTAAGGCGTTCCGGCCGTCCAGCGTCAGCTGGGTCGAGGACCTTCCCCGAACCCGGTCCCAGAAGATCATGCGTCGCGTGGTCAAGGCGATCGCCCTCGGCAGAGACCCCGGCGACCTGACCTCCCTCGAGAACCCTCAGTCCATTGATGGGCTGGCGAGGGCCCGCGACAGGGGTTGAACGCGGAGACACCCGGGCGCGGCCGAGTTTTTCACTTGGGCGGCATGCGGGCGGCGGCGTCGAGACGGATCACCTCGCCGTTGAGCATCTCGTTCTCCACGATCGCCGTCACCAAGTGGGCGAAGTCGTCGGGGGTGCCGAGACGCTGTGGGAAGACGTGCAACTTGGCGAGAGAGTCACGCAACTCCTGGGGGGCACCGGCGAGCAAGGGTGTGTCCATGATGCCCGGGGCGATCGTGTTGACCCGGATCCCGACGCTTCCCAGGTCGCGTGCCAGCGGCAGGGTCATCCCCACCACTCCCCCCTTCGAGGCCGAATAGGCGGCTTGGCCGACCTGCCCGTCGAATGCGGCGATCGACGCCACGTTGACGATGACACCACGCTCCCCACTGTCTCCGGGCTCGTTTTTGGACATCACCCTCGCCGTGTTGCGTATGACATCGAACATCCCGATGAGGTTCACCCCAATCGTGAACTTGAACAGATCGAGGTCGAACATCGCACCGTCCCGGGAGATCACCCTCTGAGCCGGCGCTACACCCGCCGCGTTGACCAGTATGTGGATGCCGCCGAATGCCTCGGCAGCTCCGTCGACAGCGGCGGCCACCGCTTCGGCGTCGGAGACGTCGCATGCGACGAATCGGGCAGCGTCACCGATCTCGCCCTGAGCCGTCTTGCCTTGCTCCTCGTTGATGTCCATCATCACGACCTGTCCACCCATGGCCACGATTCGACGGGCTGCACCGAAACCCAAACCCGACACTCCGCCGGTGACCAGCGCAACCGATCCTTCAACCAGCAAACACGACCTCCTCGCTTCTGGCAGCGACGGTAATCGGAGATGATCGGAGTCTTCGATTCGGGCGTGGGGGGGCTGGCCGTTCTCCGCGAGATCCGTGATCTCCTCCCCGATGCCGACCTCATCTACGTCGCCGACAGGCGACGCGCTCCCTACGGCACACGGACCCTCTCGGAGGTCTCCTCGATCGCCCATGAGGTGACCGAATGGCTGATCGATGCCGGCGCATTGTGTGTGGTCATCGCCTGTAACACCGCGTCAGCGGCGGCTCTCCACTCGATCCGGGACGCTCACCCCGATCTCCCGATCGTTGGGATGGAGCCCGCGGTGAAACCGGCTGCGCAGGGCACGGTCACCGGTACCGTCGCCGTCTATGCCACGGAGGCGACGTTCCAGGGTGAGCTCTTCGACTCGGTCGTGTCGAGATTCGCGGCCGGGGTGGAGGTGCTCACCAGAGCCTGTCCTGAGTGGGTCGAGCTGGTGGAGCGGGGAGTCGTGAACGGGCCCGAAGCAGAGACAGCAGTGAACCGGGCTGTGGACGAGGCGGTCGATGCCGGCGCCGACCAGATCGTCCTCGCATGCACCCACTTCTCCTTCCTGGCTCCTGTCATCGAACGCGTCAGCGGCATCGAGGTCATCGACCCCGCCCCGGCCGTCGCCACCCAGGCCACCCGGGTGGCACCCGGCACCGATGGAGCGGGGACAACCACCCTCGCTGCCTCAGGAGATATCGACGAGTTCTCCACGCTGGCCCGCCGGCTCGCCTATTTCGCCCAGCCGGTCATACGCTTCGCGCCATGAATCCGATTTGGGTAGACGACCGTGGCGCCCTCCAGGGTCTCGGCTCTAGCCGTACAGCCGATCCGGGCACCGGTCCCGACCGTTACGTGGTTGCATTGGACGAGATTCGCCGCTCCGGCCGGGACCGGGCCTTCGCCTCGTTCACGTTCGATTCCGACGCGTCCGGATCGATCATCGACATCCCCGAGACGGTGCAGCGCGGCGAAGTCCCGACGGGTCCTCCGCCAGGGCCGATGACGGTCATCGACGACGGAGTGGACGAGTGGCGTGTCGGCTTCGAAAAGGCGATGCTCGAGATAGAGACCGGCCGCGTCGAGAAGATCGTCCTGGCCCGGCAAGTAGTGCTGGAGGTGGCGGATGGTGAGATCGAGCCTGTCGGGATCGTCTCCCGGCTCGCCACCACCAACCCGGGATGTTTCGTGTTCTCCGTCGGGGGTCTCGTAGGTGCCAGCCCTGAGTTGTTGGTCAGCCTTCGCCGGGGTCGCGTCAGCACGCTTGCCCTCGCCGGGACTGCCACCGATCCCGAGGACCTGGGCTCGGCGAAGATCTCAGAGGAGCACCGGCATGTCTCGGCTTCGGTGACCCGAGCGCTGGGCCCACACATGACCGTGGTCGACCTCACAGAGCAGGTGATAGTCCCCCACGGGAACATGTCCCACGTCGGAACGCGAATCGCGGGCCCGGCCGTCCCGGGCACCACCGTGGCCGACATCCTGGCCGACCTGCACCCCACTGCGGCGGTCGCCGGGTTTCCGACCTCGGCGGCACTGGACTTGATTCGGGAGGTCGAGCCCGAGTCACGGGGGCGCTACGCCGGTCCGGTCGGGTGGATGGACTCCGACGGGGACGGCGTGTTCGCGATTGCCCTCCGCTGCGGGCAGATCGCGGGGCGTCGCATGACCCTCTACTCGGGAGGCGGCCTCGTTGCTGGATCCGAGGAAGGGCCCGAGCTCCATGAGACGAAGCTCAAGCTGGCCCCGATGCTCGACGCCCTGGGTCAGCGATAGCTGGCGCTGCGCACCTCGAGGTCGTATTCGCGATCGACAGGCACGACGACCGCGTCCAAACCGGGACGGCCGACTGCTCGATCGAGAGCATCGATCAGCTCGTCGAGCCCGTTCACCGTCTCGACCCGCGCTCCGTGAAAGCGGAGGAGATCACCCAGAGCACGGTCCGGCGGCGTTATGAACAGTCTCTCGAACTGAGGGGCGTGACTCGCCTGTGGCAGGGAGTCGAAGAGACCTCCTCCGGAATTGTCGACGACGATCAAGGTCAGATCCGTGGGCCCGTCATGGAGAAACCCGTTGGCGTCGTGCAGCAGCGAGAGGTCTCCGGCGATGGCGATCGTGCCCGGGATGACCGAGGCGACACCGAGGGCGGTAGAGACGAACCCGTCGATTCCGGATGCTCCACGATTGGCGAAGACCGGGCCCGAAGTCGTGAGATGAGCGTCGACCTCGCGCACCGGCAGTGAGGAAGCCGCCACGATTGCGCCGCGCTCCACTCGGTTGACGGCGTGTGCCACCGCCCCTCCCGACATGCGTTCCAGGGCCTCGATCGATCCCACCAACGTCGAGCGGACCGCGGCATCGGCGGCATGCCAGTCTCGCTCCCAGCTCTCATCGGCCGATCCGCGCACACCACGAAGCACGTCAACAGGATCGGCGGTGATGATGGACGTGGCATTCCGACCGGGATCGATGTGGCGCCCCCATCGGTCGACGCGCACCCGAGTCCCGGCTTCGGCGACCAGATCTTCGAGCCGGAGGTCGGGCCCTATCGCGCCCACCGCGATGACGGCACGCGGCTTCAGCTCCCCGGGGACCCCGCCATCGAGCAGATAGCGGTACGAGGAGACAACATGACTCCCCCGCATGCCGGAGAGGGCCGTGGCCACGACCGGCCAGCCCAACCGGCGTGCCTCGTCGGCCAGGGCGGACCGGTCGTATTCGCCGTCTCCTGCGATCACCAGCCCTCGTGAAGGGTCGAGGCCCTCAGGCGCGGCCGTGTCATCGGGCTCTGGCGGCGACTCGATCTCGACGCCCAACCGGGGTGTCGGGTACTCGTAGACCATGCCTTCGGTGCGACCGTCGTCGGCCACCGGGACGGTTGGCTCCCTGAACGCCACGTTGAGGTGGACCGGCCCGGGCATCGGCCTCCCCGAGGCATGAGCGAGGAGAGCGCGAACCGCCAGCCGCCACGATCGATTCCCGTCCATGTCCGCCTCGGGCGCCTCGATCTCCCGGTACGCCCGCACCTTCGGCCCGAACAGCTCCACCTGGTCGATGGTCTGATTGGCCCCCACTCCACGAAGCTCGACCGGTCGGTCGGCCGATATCGCCACCAGCGGGACGCCCGCCATGTCCGCCTCGACCACTGCCGGGAAGAAGTTGGCCGGCGCCGTCCCCGAGGTGGCGACCACGGCTGCCGGCCGACCCGAGGCACGGGCGACACCGAGAGCCCAGAAGGCCGCCGAGCGCTCGTCGATGACGACACGAGATTCGATGTCGGCATGCTTCGCGGCGGCTATCGCCAGGGCCCCCGACCGCGAACCGGGGGCGATGGCAACGAACCGAACTCCGCCTGCCACGAGCTCGTCCACGACCACGCGGGCGAGGGCCGTGGCCGGATTGGGGTGGGTCACGTCAACACGCCGGCTGCCGCACGAAGCCGCCTCAGCATCTCCGCGCCCCGGTCTCGCGACGGCTTCCATCTCTCCAACAGCTCGGGGTCGGGCTCGGGTCGGCGCACCGCTAGCTCACCGTCACGGGGCACCAGAGGGTGGAGCGTCGGATCACCCTCGATCAGGGCAACCGTGCCCAGCCCACATGCGTAAGGCAACTCGGAGAGCAGCGAAGCAGCCAGCAGGCCACCGTACATCCCGACCGAGGTCTCCAACGCCGACGAGATGACCACCGGGATCGCCGACCGTTCGGCGAGATCCAGGACACGGGAGACACCGCCCATCGGCTGCACCTTGAGAATCAGGATGTCGGCGGCACCTTCGTCGATGACGCGCAGGGGATGAGGGCTCTGTCGGACCACCTCGTCTGCGGCGATGGGAATCGACACCCGGCTGCGGAGCTGCTTCATCTCGGCGACGGTTGCCACTGGCTGTTCGACATACTGGAGATCGAACTCGGCCAGTTGCCCGAGACGTTCTACAGCCGTCTCCACGTCCCAACCAGCGTTGACGTCCACGCGAACATTTCCATCCGGGCCAAGACATTCCCTCACCGCAGCCACCCGCGCGAGGTCCTGGTCGGCCGAGTCGCCGGGGTCCCCGATCTTCACTTTCGCGGTGGATGCCCCCGACTCCATCACCAGGGCCACCGCGGTGTCGGGGTCGATGGCCGGCACCGTGACGTTGACCGGGATCGTCTTGCGGCGCGGCGCGGGCAGCTCACCGCAAGCGAGCTCGAGGGCCGCTGCCAGCCAGCGGGTGGTCACTTCCGGTGGGTAGTCAGGGAAAGGGGAGAACTCTCCCCAGCCACGAGGGCCCCGAACCAACACGGCCTCGCGATGGTCGACTCGGCGAAACCTCTGACGCATCGGGATCCGAACCGGATGCAGTTCCAGCGCCTCGAGCGCCTCACTCATCGTCCTGCACCTCGCGTATGTACCCCACGAGCCGGTCGAGCTGCTCGTCCTCGAGAGAAGACGAGAACGAGGGCATCCGGCCCCGGCCGTTCATGATGGTGAACTCGAGGAACTCGTCCGACTCGTCTGCTGAGCTCGACCCTGGGCCGAGAGCGGGGCCGACGGCGCCGCCCTCGAGGTCCGCTCCGTGACAGCTGGCGCACAACTCGGCGTATATCTCCTCACCCGTGGCCTCGTCAGCCGGGCGACCCACAGAGCACGCAGTGCCCAGGAGCGCCACTGCGATCACAGCCGCCAGCTGTCTCATTCGCCATCAATCCTCGCCTGCAGGTCTTTGACCTCTTGTGCCCGATCGATGGGGACCACGAGCACGGCATCCGGGGTCTCGACGACGACCACACCGTCGAGGCCGGCAACGACCAGGGGCCGCGAAGAGGCCACAACGTAGGAATTCGTCACGTTGGAATGCGTCACGTTCCCCGAGAGGTGGTTGCCGGACGCGTCCCGCTCGCTCACCTCGAGCAGCGAGCGATAGGAACCGACATCGCTCCAACCGACATCCAATGGCACGACCAGGGCGAGGGCGGTCTTCTCCATGATGGCGTGGTCGAACGAGATAGCCTCGATCGACGTGAACTCGCCGGTCAACCGGACGATCGTCTCTCTCGTGTCCGGAATCGCCGACCGAGCTCCCTCGAGAAGGGACGGGCACAACTCCTCGGCCTCATCGATGATCTGGTCGGCGCGGCCGACGAAAATGCCCGAGTTCCACACATGGCGACCGTCCTCGAAGAGCTTCGTGGCCTCCTCCACGGTTGGCTTCTCCTTGAACCGGGCCACACGGTGGGCAGGGCCCTGGCGTGGCCCCAACTCGATGTAACCGAAGCCGGTCTCCGGCCGCGTCGGCTCGATGCCGAACGTGACGATCCCACCTCGTTCGGCGAGATCGACCGCGGTCGCCAGTCCCCGCCTGAACTCGTCCACGTCCCGGATCAAGTGATCCGAGGGGAGGATCACCAACACGTCCTCAGGGTCGGCCACGAGAGCCGCGCACAACACGGCCGGGGCCGTGTTACGACCGATCGGCTCGACGAGAATCACACCAGTCTCGATCGGAGCAGACTCCACCTCGGCCACCACGAGCCCGGTGTGTCTCTCACCGGTGACGACTACTGCCGGTTCCAGATCCGGGAAACCACCGAGACGCTCCATTGTGAGACCGAACAACGACCGCTCTGCGATCAACGGCTGGAACTGCTTGGGGACGTCCGGGGTCGACAGCGGCCAAAGCCTGGTCCCGGAACCGCCGGAGAGCACTACTGGTCTGACTCGAGGCACCCGGCGAGCGTACCGGGAGCACCGGCAAAGGCCGTGTCAGGTTGCTCCGTCGCCAATCTCCCAGGGGCATATGCCAGTCTTCAGGATCGAGGGCATCGACTTCGCCTTCTTCGTGGTCCTTCCCCTCGCCTTCATCTCGGGAGTCCTCTTCCCTCTCTACGGCGCGCCTGACCGGGCTGCAGACGGTGGCCGAAGCTGGCGGTTTGGAGAGCGGCAGGCAACGCCGGGCGTTGCGCTTGTTCAGCTTCGAGCCGTCTGTCGCCGGGACCGGACGGTCGACGTCAGACCGAGTCGGTCAGTCTCCCACGGAGATCGACACGTAGCCGCACTCCTCACAGACGTAGCGAGTGATGCCGATGCCGCCGGGCGCCTCGATGAACTGATGCTCGTGATCTCTTGGACCCGATCGGAATGCGGCCTTGACCGCTCCCATGATCCCGCCCTTCTTTTCCCTGGCGGCGCCGGCCATGGCCGGCTCCGGCTCGGGTTGCGGCGCAAGCTCTGGTGCGACCCCCGATGCGCCGGCGCCCCCCCTGCCGTCGGCCTCGTAGTCGTTGAGGTCGAGCACTCCCCCGGTTGCCACTGGCTCCGGTTCGGGCTCGGGCTCCGGCTCCTCCTCGGCCACGTGCTCGGGCTCCGGTTCTGGTTCCGGCTCCTCCTCGGGCTCGGGCTCCGGTTCTGGTTCCGGCTCCGGCTGGGCCACGGGCTCCGGCTCGGCCACGTGCTCCGGCTCCTCCCGGGCC
>DASUUP010000046.1:0-15567 GCA_036373995.1 Acidimicrobiia bacterium | reverse complement strand
TCGGGGGGCGGGGATGGCTGAGCTCCCCCCGGATGATCGATCCGAAGAGATGACCGACCAATCGGAGCAGCCCACCGAAACGCAGAAGAGGCTGCGTCGAATGACTGGGGTGGATGAGGGTTGGCGGGAGGCCCTGGTGGTGCCGGCCCTTTCCATTCTGCTGGCACTGATCGTTGGCGCTGTAATCATCATGGTCACCGACGTCGACGCCTGGCGTCTGATGGGAGAAGACCCCCTCGAAGCCATCGGTGAGATGCTCGAGGCTGTCTGGACCTCTTACCGGGAGCTGTTCCTGGGGGCATTCGGCTCGGTTCGGGCGATATCGGAGACCCTCTTCACGGCAACACCGCTGATTCTCGCCGGTCTCGCCGTCGCGATTGGATTTCAGACCGGCCTGTTCAACATCGGGGCACGCGGCCAGATGTTCATGGGCGGGCTGGCCGCGGTTTGGGTCGGGCTCCATGTCGACCTCCCCGCCATTCTCCACATACCGGTCGCCATCCTCGCCGCGATCGTTGCCGGGGGCATTTGGGGTGGGATGACCGGATTGCTCAAGGCACGAACCGGTGCTCACGAGGTCATCACCACGATCATGCTCAATTTCGTCGCGGCTTTCTTTGTGCTGTGGGCACTGAAGACTCCGACCTTTCAGGCTGAGGGATCGAACCTGCCGCAGTCGGCTCCGCTCCCCGATTCTGTCCAACTGCCCCCCATCTTCGGCGATCAGTATCGGGTGAACATCGGGCTCTTCATCGCCATCGGAGCCGTGTTCTTCGTCTACTGGCTCATGTACAGGTCAACACTCGGGTTCGAGTTCAGAGCAACCGGCTTCTCTCCATCGGCGAGCACCTACGCCGGCATGAGTGTGTCCTTCTTGCTCACCGCGGTGATGTTCATCTCGGGGGGCCTGGCCGGTATCGCCGGTTCCACGATGACGCTCGGGCTTCCGCCCTACACCGTGACGTCGAATTTTGCGGGGACGATTGGATTCGACGCTATCGCACTGGCTCTCCTGGGTAGGTCGCATCCGTTCGGAGTGGCATGGGCCGGCCTACTGTTTGGCGCCTTGATCGCGGGTGGTCGTTTGATGCAGGCCGCAGCAGGCGTCAGCGTCGATCTCGTCATCGTCATGCAGGCGCTGATCATCATCTTCATCGCCGCCCCCGAACTGGTCAGGGCGATCTTCAGGCTGAAGAAGGCCGAAGCCGAGCCCACTCAGCTGACGAAGGGATGGGGCGGATGACAGCGGTGTTGGAGCGAGAGCAGGCCCTGGAGCACAAGAATCGACTCACCCCCGAGGAGCGGCGCTCGGTCGGGGTCGGCGTTGCCCTGATCGTGATGGGGTTGTCCGTCTTCTTCTTCTTTGGGCTCGGTGTCGGGGCAGGAGAGCAGGCAACCTTCAACCTGTCGCTCCAGACCGACCGGTTCCAGGGCCTGTCGTGGGTAGTGGACGCAGGCTCCTTTTCCATCGCGGTCGGGTTGATGATCGTCGGTCTAGGGGTATGGCGGGTGACGAAGAAGGCGCTCGACTGGACCAACATCACGTTGGCCATGGGCTTCGCCCTGTTCTCGATGGCTTTTCTGGCGTGGGCCGCCGCCGGCAGCCAGTTCAGCATGGTGGGGATGCTCCGCTCGACGGTGATTCTGGCGGTGGTGGTCGTCATAGGTGCTCTCACCGGTTTGATGTGTGAGCGGGTCGGTGTCATCAACATCGGGATCGAGGGTCAACTACTCGCGTCAGCATTTGCAGGGGTGGTCCTGAGCAGTGCCTTTGGCACTTGGGCTGGGCTGGCCGGGGCACTGATAGTGGGGGGGTTGCTCGGGTGGCTGTTGGCCTGGCTCACCATCAGGTTTCAGGTGGATCAAATCATCGCCGGAGTCGTGATCAATATCCTGGCCCTGGGTCTCACATCGCTGATGTCGGCGCGCATCCTCTCCGTTGTCCAGGATCTCAACGCTCCAGAGCGGATTCCTGCCTGGCGGATCCCCTTCCTCGCCGACATCCCGGTCCTGGGACCGATGTTCTTCGATCACACGTTCTTCGTCTATGGAATGTTCGTCCTGGTAGTCGTCATTCACCTGGGTCTGTTCTACACCCGATGGGGGCTGCGCTCGAGATCGGTTGGCGAGCATCCCAAGGCGGCAGACACCGCAGGGATCAATGTGTACTGGGTCCGCTATCGCAACGTGATCCTGGGTGGGATGATCGCAGGTTTCGGCGGGGCTTTTTTGGGTCTTGCTCAGGTGGCCCGCTTCGAAGAGGACATGACCGGTGGCATCGGCTACATCGGCCTCGCCGCGATGATCTTCGGCAAGTGGCTTCCGTTTGGTGCCCTTGGCGCGGGCTTGGTCTTTGGTTTCGCCCGCTCCGTTCAGCAGAAGGTGGCGATCTTGAACCTCGGCATCCCGTCGGAGTTCCTGCTGATGGTCCCCTACATCGTGACGATCATCGTCGTCGCCGGCGTAGTTGGGAGGACCAGGCCGCCTGCGGCCGACGGTCAACCGTATATCAAGCAATAGGCCTAGCCTGCCGTGGTGCTCGTGGATCCCGTGTCGGCCGGGGCCGTCGTTCCAGTCGTGTTGCCGGTGCCGACGACCGGCCGACCGACGACCACGATCTCATCTATCGCCAGCTCGTCGAAGCTGTTGTCCTCCACGACCTCGGCGAGATGGGCGTCGACCACCTCGATCACGAGCTGTGTCGTGCTGAGTGAGGAAAAGTCGATGATCTGGGTCCCCGGCTCGTCGTTGAGTTGCGCCACGACCGGTGTGACCGAATCCTGGGCGCTTATCTCGAGAGCGCTGGCCCGGAAATTCTGCCTGAACCGCGTGAGGTCGTCGATGTTGGTCCATTCGATGGACGTGATGGCCATCGGCTCCCGGAACGAGAGCGTGATGGTCACGACGTCTTCGACATCCTGCCAGTTGACCTGATACTCGTTGCCCTGTCCGAACTGGCCATTGGTCAGGTTGGCGCAGATGAGGCCACCGATGCCCTCAGGGTTGCAGTTCTCTTCGAGGATCTCGATCTGCTCCGGGTTCGTGGGCGCGGCCAGCGTCGTCGATGTCGTCGTCGTGGAGGGGTCGGCGATGGGATCGTCGCCGGTGAAGATGTTGAAGAACAGGGCGATGTGGATGACGCCGAGTAGCAGGCCACTGATGGCAAGGGCGGCACGGACTCCGGCGGTCGCCTGCACCGCTGGTCGTGGCGCAGTCGGAAGCGGGCCCTGTCGCAAACGAGCCCCGCACTCCTGACAATGCCGGTTGCTTCCCGGGTTGATGGCACCACATGAGGGGCAGTCGAGGTCGCCGTTGCCGCCGTTGCCGTTGCCTGGCGTGGCAGGGGCTGGCGGAGATGTCCTGGGATCGGGTGGAGGTGGCTCGTCGAGGGAGAACTCCTCGTACGCACTGTTCGACCCCCGGGAGTCCCCGTCGGAGTTGATCGAGATGACCTTGTCGGAGGACGACGACCGACGCGGCCGCGGGCGCGGGGACTTCATTGGGTCTATGAACGCGCCACAAGACGGGCAGAACTGCTCGTCGCCCGCGACTATCGAGCCGCACTGCTCACACGTGTGTGAAGCCACTTCCCTCCTTCGGAGTTATTGTGCCACGGGATGTTCATCGTGGCAGTGAGGACATATGAGCCGTGGACCCTGGCAAGTGTCCTGGGCGGATTGCTCCTAACGGCATGCCTCCTAGGGGTCTTGATTTTCGCATTGCGCCGCGCCAATCGTTAACTCTACATGCCAAGTTCTTCCACCTTCAGCTGCGACTCATGTGGCTACCGATCACCGAAATGGATGGGTTTCTGCCCCCAATGCGGCTCCAGCGACCCTTTATCGGAGACCAGCGGACCTGAACCGTCCCACAGGCAACGATCGGCGACCGCGGTGTCGGTCACGGAAGCCACCTCGACACAGGTCCAGCGGATGACGACCTCCTGGAACGAGGTGGACCGGGTTCTCGGTGGGGGCCTGGTGCATGGGTCGGTGGTCCTGGTGGGTGGAGAGCCAGGAGTGGGCAAGTCGACCCTGCTGCTGCAGATGGCAGGCGGCCTGGGGGCCATGGGGGAGAAGGTGATCATCGCGAGTGCCGAGGAGTCGTCTCACCAGGTGGCGATGCGCGCCGAGCGAATCGGTGTCTCCTCGGATGAGATCTCGTTGGTCTCGGACGACGACGTCGACGCGATCGTCGCACTGGCCGAAGAGACGCGGCCGGCTGTGCTCATCGTCGACTCGATCCAAACCGTGGGCGTGCCTGAGATCCCATCGGCACCTGGGGGCGTGGCTCAGGTGCGAGAGAGTGCTGCCCGGCTGATCCGTCTGGCCAAGACCAGCGGCATAGTCGTCGTCCTCGTCGGTCACGTGACCAAGGATGGCGGGCTCGCCGGCCCCAAGATCCTCGAGCACATGGTCGATGTGGTTCTCAGTCTCGAGGGCGATCCGGACCGCGGCTTTCGGGTGCTTCGTGGCAACAAGAACCGGTTCGGAGCGACTCATGTCTCGGGGATGTTCGACATGCGAGGTGACGGGCTCGTCGAGGTCGACGACCCATCGAAGGTCTTCCTGGACGGGTGGGAGACCACTGTCCCCGGGACGATCGTGTACCCGGCCGTGGAGGGCCGACGGTCTGTCCTGGTCGAGATCCAGGCGCTGGTCGCACCTACCAACCAGGCCCAGCCGCGCCGATCGGTCCGCGGCCTCGACTCGGCCCGGGTCAATCAGGTGATAGCGGTGCTCGATCGGCATGCCGGCATCGCAATCCAGGACAAAGAGATCTACGTCAACGTGGTGGGCGGTTGGCGCCTCGACGAGCCGGGTTGTGACCTCGCCGTGGCGCTCGCCCTCGCTTCATCTGCTGCGAACCAGTCTCTGGGTCGCATCGCTGCCTGGGGCGAGGTCGGATTGGCTGGTGAGGTTCGCTCCGTGCCCTTCGAGACCCGCCGGGTAGAGGAACTCGATCGGATGGGTCTGCAGAATCGGGTTGCTCCTGGAGGTGGAGAGCCTCTTCGCCTCGCCGATGCCCTGCGCAGGGCTGGGCTGGGTCACGAGTGATAGCCTGAATCCCGTGGGCGGTCCAACGATAAGTGAGACTCTGGAGCGATTGGCGCCCGGAACCCCTATGCGCCATGCGCTCGAGCGGATAATCCAGCAGGGCAAGGGAGGGCTGCTCGTCCTGGGGCAGAACCCCAAGGTGAACGCGGCCAGCTCCGGTGGCTTCAAGCTGAGGAATGCGAATTTCACCCCGGCACGTTTGTCTGAGTTGTCGAAGATGGACGGGGGCATCGTCCTGGACGACAGCTGGTCCGAGATCCTCGCCGCCAATGTGCACTTCATACCCGACGGAAGCATCGAGACCGACGAGACGGGAGCCCGGCATCGGACGGCCGAGCGACTCGCTCGGGAGACGGATACTCCCGTTGTGGCGGTCAGTGAAGGGCGCCGCGTGGCGACTCTCTTCTTGGGAGACCAGAAGATCGAGCTGGCCGCCCCGACCGAGGTGGCTGCGTACGTCAACCAGGAGCTGCAGTCGCTCGAGCGTCTTCGCAGCCGTCTCGACGAGGCGGAGAGCCGGCTCAGCCGGCTCGAGGTGACTGGGCTCGCCACCTACCGGTCGGTAGTGACGGCCGTCCAACGCGCCGAGCTCGTCGACCGTCTCGCCGCGGTGATCCACGACAGGACCCGCACGCTCGGCGACGAGGGCAGGATCGCCACTCTCCATCTCAACGACTTGGTCGCCGGTGTGATGAACATCGAGGAGCTGGTGCTCCAGGACTACATCAAGCCGTTGCGTTCTGGTGCCGTGAACCGTGCCCTCGAGCGTCTCGATGCATTGTCCGGGGAGGATCTGGACGACTCCGCCAGGGTCGCCAAAGAGCTCGGGTTTTCCGACCTCGACGACCCGGCGGAGGCGCGGGGACATCGCCTGCTCTCCCAGGTGGGACGGCTCCCCGACTCGGTACGTGAAGACATAGTCCGGCATTTCGGGTCGGTGACGAGGCTCCTGCGGGCGTCTGAGGAGCAGTTGATCGACGTCGAGGGCGTGGGTGAGACTCGCGCCGAACAGCTGCTCAACTTCTTTCACAGGCTCGAGGCCGCTGCCCACGAATGGGAGCCGGTGCTGGATTGATTTCGGGGTGCGTTCAACAAGGCATGTCACCGGTCTCGACGACCATGCATCACCACCCGGGGCAACGGCATCATTCAACACACCCCTGGCCTCCCAGTACACTGCGACAGCGTCAATGGCCAAAGAGACCAAGTTTTCGGTAGGGGACAAGGTGGTGCACCCCCAGCACGGTGCCGCCACGATCGAGAAGAAGATCCGACAGGAGTTCGGCGGGGAGAAGAAGGATTACTACATCCTCGACATCGCCACCGAGCAGCTGACGGTGATGGTGCCACTGGAGAAGGTCGACGACCTCATCCGTCCGGTGATCTCCAAGACCAGGTCCCGTGAGGTGCTCAAGTCGCTCAAGGGCGAGCCCGAGGAGGCAGGGTCGAACTGGAGCCGGTGGTACAAGGTCCTCAACGAGAAGATGGTCTCGGGTGACATATTCCAGGTCGCCGAGGTCGTCCGTGACCTCTCCTACGCCCAGCAGACGAAGGGGATCAGCCCGGCGCTGAAGCGCATGCTCTCCAAGGCCCGTCTCACCCTGAGCTCGGAGCTCGCCTTCAGTCTCCAGGTCGATGAGGAGGAGGCCATCAAGAAGCTCGATCGGGCCCTGCCCAAGGTCGAACCGGTCGAGGAGTGACGGTCACCAGGGTCGGCTGGGGTATCGACGCCCATCGACTCGACGGTCCGCCTCCACTCAAACTGGGTGGTGTCGTCGTTTCGGACTCGGTCGGCGTCTCTGCCACCTCCGACGGTGACGTGCTCGCTCACGCAGTCACCGATGCCGTGCTCGGCGCAGCCGTGGCCGGCGACATAGGGGAGCACTTCCCATCCGACGATTCCTCCAGCGAAGGTGCCGACTCCATGATGATGCTGGGCCATGCCGTCGAGTTGTGCAAGGCCGCCGGGTTCTCGCCGATGCATGTGGACGTGACGGTCGTCGCTCAGGAGATTCGAATCGCGCCGTATCGCGATGCTGTGCGTTCTGCCCTGGCACAGGCTCTGGGCATAGGCGCTGACTCGGCCTCGGTGAAGGCCACGAGCAGCGACGGGCTGGGTTTCGTGGGCCGCGGGGAGGGGCTTGTGGTCGTGGCTGTGGTCACGGTCGGGGGCGATTCCTAACATCACCCCATGATCCGGGTCCACAACACGATGGGGCGTTCCCTCGTCGACTTCATACCCCGTGAGGAGGGGAAGGTCGGCATCTACGTCTGTGGGCCGACGGTCCAGTCAGAGCCCCATGTCGGTCACGGTCGTTATGCGGTCGCCTTCGACGTGATTCGGCGATATCTCGTTTGGCGCGGCTTCGAGGTGACTTACGTCTCCAACATCACCGACATCGAGGACAAGATCATCGCCGCCGCCGAGGAGCTGGGCGAGCCAGTGGAAGAGCTAGCGGTTCGCATGTCGGAGCGGTTCAACGACTCGTTCCGTCGTCTCGGCGTGCTGCCGCCGGACATCGAGCCCAAGGCCACCGAGCACATTCCTGAGATGCTCGACTTGATCGAGCGTCTCATCGCACGTGGGCTGGCCTATGTGCGCGATGGCGACGTCTATTACTCGGTGAAGACGTTGGAGTCGTATGGTCGTCTCTCCGGCCGCAAGCCTGAAGAGCTCCGATCCGGCTACCGAATCGAGATAGACGAGTCCAAAGAGGATCCACTGGACTTCGCATTGTGGAAGGCGGCTAAGCCGGGCGAGCCCACGTGGGAGTCTTCCTGGGGCCCGGGTCGGCCGGGGTGGCACATCGAGTGCTCGGCGATGGCGTCGAAGTATCTGGGTGAGGGGTTCGACATCCACGGCGGGGGTCTCGATCTGGTGTTTCCCCATCACGAGAATGAGGTGGCGCAGAGTGAAGGGGCGTCAGGGGAGACTTTTGCTCGGTACTGGCTGCACAACGGGATGGTCAATCTGGGAGGGGACAAGATGGCCAAGTCGACCGGGCGCATCGTCGACCTGAAATCGATTCTCGATGCTCGAGGTGGGCGGGCGCTGCGGCTGCTCTTTGTGAGGGCCCACTATCGATCTCCGATCGATTTCTCAGAGGAGTTGCTCGACGACGCTGCGGAGTCTCTCGACCGACTTCAGCGATTCCGGGAGCGGGTCGCATCGGGGACGCCTGACCAGACCGCCCTGGATCGGTTTCGGGATGCGATGGACGACGACTTCGGGACCCCGCAAGCCGTCTCCCTCCTATTCGACCTGGTCCGTGAGGGAAACCGGATGATCGACGACGGCGACGACGCCTCTGCCATCGCTGGTGCGGTCGAGGAGATAGTCGCCGTGCTTGGTCTCGACGACGCCGAGCCTGCACCAGTCGGGGACGGCGGAATGTCCGACGACCAGGTCGAGCGTCTGATCGCGGAGCGAAATGCCGCCCGCTCGGAGAAGCGTTTCGACGTTGCCGACGAGATCCGGGATCGCTTGGCCGCGGCCGGGGTGTCGATCGAGGATGGGCCCCGTGGTTCTCGCTGGGTACGGAAATAGGGTCGAAGGCGTTCACGCCGTCTCGGCGGCGATCGCGGCGGGGCGGGTGCTGAAGCTCTATGTGGAGAGGGGGCGTCGCGGCCGTCTCGAAGAGTTATTGGCCGGCGTCGACGACGACCTGATTCAGTTAGTCGATGACGTTCGTTCGTTGGCCGACACCGATGCGCCACAGGGGGTGGTGGCCGACTGCCGACCGATCGTTCCGGTGACGTTGGAGCAGTTGGCGGAAGGGCTTCCCGCCCTGCTCGTCCTGGACCACGTCGAAGACCCTCACAATGTCGGGGCCGCGGCACGGAGCGCCCTGGCTGCCGGGGTCTCGGGGATGGTGGTATCGGCTCGCCGGGCCGCTCCTCTGTCCGCCGCCACGTTCAAAGCTGCCGCGGGAGCGATGGAGCATCTGCCGGTCTCCATAGTCAACTCCATCCCGGAAGCGTTGAGCCGCCTCAAGGAGAACGACGTGTGGGTCGTGGGTCTCGATGCCAGTGGCGATCAGAGTCTGTTCGGCCTTCCTCTGCTGACCGAGCCGGTGGCTGTCGTGGTGGGTTCTGAAGGCGCTGGGCTGGCCGAATTGACCCGCAAGCGGTGCGACGTCGTGGCCAGAATCCCCATGGCAACCGATACCGAGAGCCTCAATGCTTCGGTTTCCGCTGCACTGGCTTCCTTTGAGATAATGAGAGTGCGCAGCAGGCGCGACTGATTCTCTGGCATGGAGAGTCGTCGTAGCGCTGCGAAGCAGCGGGAAGGCGACTTCTCCAACATGAAAGAAGTTCACGCCGCGTTAGCTCAGTTGGTAGAGCAGCTGATTTGTAATCAGCAGGTCGTCGGTTCGACTCCGGCACGCGGCTCTCACCTCGTCTTGGCGATGAGACGGCGTAGACCCATCGCGCCGCGCGTCTGTGACGTCACATCCGATCCCGAGTAGGGTCGGCAGAGACCGAGGAGAGATCGTGCGAAGAGGCCTTCGTCTCACAGCAATCGTCGTCGTCGTTGCCATGGGGGTCGCCCCCGCAGTCGCAGCACCCGGAGACGGGAACGGTCCCAAGCCACGCTATTTCGTTGATGAGGCGGAGCTGCCGTTCGAGGCGCTGGCAGGCGCCACCGCCCATTGGGGAGTGCACAAAGGCGCCGGGTACCGCATCGAGGTTCCCGACGATTGGAACGGCTCCCTGGTCATGTGGGCACATGGATTCAGGGGAACCGGGCTCGAACTCACAGTGGGCAACCATCCTCTGCGCGACTTCCTGATCCCCAACGGCTACGCGTGGGCGGCGTCCAGCTATACCCGCAACGACTACGACATCACCGTCGGCGTCCAGGACACACACGCTGTAGCTATGCGATTCAACGGAATCGTCGGCCAGCCTGACCGCATCTATCTCACCGGCGCCTCGATGGGTGGGCACATCACTGCGGTGTCAATCGAGCAATATCCGAGCTTCTACGACGGGGCGATGCCCTTCTGCGGGGTCCTCGGCGACTTTGAGTTGTTCGACTTCTTCCTCGATTTCAACGTGGCTGCCCAACAGCTCGGAACCGGAGACTCATCCTTCCGGGTCGGCCCCGACTACCTGACCGTCACCGTTCCCGAGATCAAGTCGGCCCTCGAGGCGTTCCCCGGGGGTTGGCCAAACATGCTGAACACCGATGGGACGAATCTCAAGAACCTCACCGAGTTGAGGTCGGGGGGAGAGCGCCCCAACTTCGACGAGGCATGGTTCTTCTGGAACACGGTCCCTTCGTTCCAAACGGGTCCGGGGAACTTCCTGTTCGATCTCGGTGCAAGTGATGGGACGTTGTCCCGGTCACCGGGCGTGGCAGTCGACAACTCCGACGTCGTCTACCAGTTCGACACAAACCAAGCATTGAGCCCTGCCGAGCAAGCCTTCAACGATGGCGTCGTCCGGGTCGAGACCGATCGACAGGCTCGTGCTGGAAATGGACTCGCTCAGGTGCCCAAGGTCGAGGGCGACCCGAGTGTCCCGGTCCTGAGCCTGCATAACCTGGGAGACCTGTTCGTCCCGTTCCACAATGAAGTCATCTACGGGAATGAGGCGGCGGCAAATGGCAAGAGCGATCTTGTCGTGCAACGGGCCATCAGAGGCGTTAGTCATTGCGACTTCACTGCCTTTGAGCTGGTCACGGCTTTCGTCGACCTGGTGACATGGGTCGAATCGGGAGTCAAACCAGCCGGGGACGACGTCACCAATCCGGCAGCGGTGGCGGCGGCGGACTTTGGGTGCGAGTTCACGATCGATCCGAACAACCAGCACGTCCTGGCTGCCCCGTGTCCGTGAACTTCGGTCGGCTGGCCGTCTTGGCTTAGGCCTGTCCACGCCGACGAGGCGCCCCCAAGCTGGCTCCAAATACACGCCGATCTCGTCCCGCGCTCTTACCCTTCCCGGCGATGTTGAGCGATGAGGACAGGGCGATCCTCGACTTCGAGAGGGCGAGCTGGAGGGTGTCAGGGCCGAAAGACCAAGAGATCGAACTGGTTCTCGGCCTGACGTCAGCCTCCTACTACGAACGGCTGCGCGCCGTCGTCTCGTCACGCACGGGTTATTCATACGACCCGCTCACAGCTAAACGTGTCCTGAGCCTCATCGAACACCCAGCCGAATCAGGGCTTGCCGTCTAATGACCAACAAGGGAAAACACGCTTCACAGACGCCCGGGACGTTCTACCGCGATCTGGCCATCATGATCCTGGGGATCATCCTCGTCGGAGCCGCGGTCTTCTTCTTGCTCTATCTGTTCGCGGATGAGCCTGCCACCGGACCAACGACCACGTCAACGACGCTGGCGGCCACGACCAGCACCGACGGTGAGACGTCGACCACCGAAGACGCGTCCACGACGACGTCGACGCTGAACACGACGTCGTCTACCAGCGTTGACGTCAGGCCACCGGCTGAGGTGACTGTCTTGGTCCTCAACTCGATGGGGCTCGACGGTGCGGCCGGACGAAAGACCGCGGAACTGGCCGAAGCCGGCTACCAGACCATCACACCGGATGATTATTCCCCAGAGCAGAGTCCGTCGCGTATCTGGTACCGGGACGGTTTCGCGGCCGAGGCAGCGTCCTTGGTCGAGTTCCTCGAGGGTGCCCAGGTGGAGCCCCTACCCGACGAAGCCATCGGCGAAGGAGCCGACGTGGTCCTGGTCCTCGGGACCGGTTACACCGAATGACCTTCCGCGCCGTCGGCTTCGGCCGCGGCTTTCCTCGAGCGTGGCTGCTGCCTATCGGTGCGCTCACGGTCCTGCTGGGCATAGCGGCAAGTGGCCGGCTCAGCCGCTCAATCGTGGCGGACCTCATCGCATGGTGGCCTGTGTGGCTGGGCCTGGCCATCACCGCATACCTGTTGCGTGAGCGTCGGATCGGGTCGTTTCGGGTCGCCGGTCTCGTTCCGATCGGTGCCCTCGTGTTCATCGGCCTTTTCACCTGGGGGCATCTGGCGGGCTGGTCGATCATGCCGTCGGCGTCCCAACGTTTGGTCGGGCCTGACCCGTCGTCTTTCACGTCGGCAACGCTGATTGCTGGGATCGACGGTGAGATCGAGGTGAGTGGAGACTCCAACTTCCTCTATCAAGTCGCGCCGATCATGCGCGGTGGGCGGATCGGGATCCCGGACGCGACCGAAGCCGTGCTCGACACAATGGTGACGATCGACCTCGAAGAGCCTGCCGATCCTGGGTTGTACAGCTACGCGGGATGGGATCTGAAGCTGTCGCCGGACGCCGTATGGAGTCTCGATTTGAGCGGCGCCATCGACGCCGACCTGACCACCGTGGCATTCGATGGGATCGAGATCAGCGGTGCCGGAACGGTTGATCTCGGAGAGGCCACGATCGAGACGCCGGTCAACGTCGGCGGGTCCTTCCGGGTATCGATCCCGGCCGGCTCTGCGGCCAGAGTCGTGGGGACGGCCTCGATTCCGTCGTCATGGACCTTGACCGACGAGGGGGCGACGACACCAGGCGGGGGCACAGGCTGGCTTTTCACCGTCGTAGGCGACGCCTCCCTGACCATCGTCGAGCGCTAGCGGACCTACACTCGCCGGACCGTGCCTTCAGACCGGCTCCGACAGAACGCCATCATTGTCTGGACCCTCGTCGGCGCAGTGGCTTTGGTCTGGGTTCTTCTCGTGATCGCCGAAGCGGTTCGCGTCATCTGGCTGCCCATCGCCTTCGCCGCAGGAATCGTCTTCTTGCTCGAGCCGGCTGTGAAGATCTTCGAGCGGCTGCGTCTGCCCAGGATCGTGGGATCTCTCCTGGGAATGCTCGTGTTGCTCGCGGTCATCGTGGCTGTTGGTGCGCTGGTCTGGCCAACTGTCCAGGAACAGGGAACTGAGCTGATTCAACAGTTGCCCGACCTCTATGTGTCGGTGGTCGATTGGCTGCGTGATACGGCCCCCAACTTCGGTATCGACATCGAGGAGTTCCTCTCGCAACAGGCGATCGAGGAGTGGCTGCGTGATCCGGCCAATCAGGAGACCATTCAGAATCTCCTCTTCGGGTTCGGTGCGGGAGCCGGCATCGTTCTTCGCGGTGTCGCCGAGACCATCGCGGTGGTTGCCCTCGCACCCATCCTCGCCATCTACATCCTCATGGACCTCAAGAGGTTCCAGGCTCAGGCGCTCGAGCTGACTCCTCCCAACCTTCGCAACGAAGTCGCCTACGTGGGTGGTGAGTTGGGCACGGCAATGGGCTCGTTCGTGCGTGGCCAGCTCCTGGTCGCCCTCATCGTGGGCGCCGCCTCGAGCGTGGGCATGTGGGCAATTGATCTTTCCTTCTGGCTCCTGATCGGGATCATCGCCGGGTTTCTCAACCTCATCCCATTCCTCGGGCCGGTCGTCGGGGGCGCGCTCGCCGCCCTGGTGGCGTTGCTCAACGGAAACGTGTGGCAGGCGGTGTGGGCGGTGGTGATCATGATCGTGGTCCAACAAATCGACAACCATCTCATCACCCCGATGGTCCAGAGAGCCAGAGTCAACCTTTCACCGCTCGTCATAGTGCTCGCCTTGATCGTCGGCGGTTCCCTCGCCGGGCTGCTCGGTGTGTTGGTGGCCATCCCGGCCACTGCGGCGATTCGGATCGTCGTCGGCCACTTCTGGCGGACTCGGGTGCTGGGTCAATCCTGGGAAGAGGCGGGCGAGGCCATGATCGAGATGACCGAGCCGCCGGAGCGTTTCGCCCGTATCAGCCGGAAGAGCCCGGAGCAGTCACGTCTCTTTGACACCCAGGAGCTGAGTGCCGTCGAATCCAGGGACATCCCTGAGGACGAAAAGGTGTGAATCCACGAACCTCCGGTTGCCAGACCCACATTTGGGTCGATTCGCCTCGAGATCGTCGCCATTAACTCTTCCTATCCCATTCTCGAGGCGCTGTGCGCCAGATATGGGTCCAGGAACCGGAGGTTTGCGCTTCACGTCACGACCGCAGTTTTGTGGGTAACTGCGGTGTGATTTCATCAGACCTCGCCGAGGTAGGCCCGACGCATCTGCGGGTTGTCCAACAGACCTTGAGCCGTGTCGTGGAGGACGATCTGGCCGGTTTGGAGGACGTAGCCACGGTCGGCGATCGACAGTGCCATGTTGGCGTTCTGCTCCACCACGAACACCGTCGTGCCCGCCTTGTTGATCCGCTCGATGATCTCGAAGTTCTGGGCGACCAAGACCGGAGCCAGCCCCATCGACGGTTCGTCCATGAGCAAGACCTTCGGCCTTGCCATCAGCGCCCTCCCCATCGCCACCATTTGTTGTTCCCCACCCGAGAGCGTGCCCGCCCGCTGGCTGAGCCTTTCCTTGACCCGAGGGAAGATATCGAACACCCTCTCATAGTCGTCGTCGAGCCGCTCACCATGTCGCAGGTAGGCCCCGATCTCGAGGTTCTCCCTGACGGTCATCCTATTGAAGAGTCGCCGGTTCTCGGGAACCATGGTCAGCCCGTATCCGACACGTCGAGCGGTGTTCCAACCGTTGACGTTCTCGCCATCCAAGAAGACCGCACCCGACGAAGGTTTGACATACCCCAGCATGGTCTTCAGAGTCGTGGTCTTGCCCGATGCGTTGCCCCCGAGCAGGGACACCATCTCCCCGGCATACACGTCGATGTCGACGTCCTTGAGGATGTGCGCCGCCCCATAATGGGTATTGACACCTTTCAGCGAGAGGATCGGCGTGCGATCGCTCATGAGCCCAACTCGGCCGGGCGACCGAGATATGCCTCGATCACGTCCTGGTTGGTGGAGACTTCGTCATAGGAGCCTTCGGTCAGTTTCACGCCATGGTCGAGCACCACGACTCGATCCGACACGTTTCGCACGACCTGCATGTCGTGCTCGATCAGGACGATCGTGTAGCCCTTTTCGTCGCGGAGCCGCCCGATCAACTCCGTGAGCTCGAGCGTCTCCCTCGGGTTCATGCCTGCAGTGGGCTCGTCGAGGAGGAGGAGGCGGGGGTCGGTCGCCATGGCACGTGCGATCTCGAGTCGTCGGCGGTTGGCATATGAGAGCATCATCGAGAGCTGGTCGAAGCGGTATCCGACGAGACGGCTGCCGAAGAACGCGAGCACTTCTTTGGCTTTGGCTTCGATCTCGGCCTCCTCCCTACGATGGCGAGGAGTGTTGAAGATGGCGCCGAGCAGCCCGGACCTGGTCCTGGCGTGTTGGCCGACCATCACATTCTCGAGCACGGTCATAGCGGGGAACAGCCGGACGTTCTGAAACGTCCGGGCCAATCCGAGCTGGAGGATCTGGTTGGGGCGAAGCCCAACGAGATCCTGGCCCTCGAAGAGTATGTTGCCCTCGTCGGGGCTCTCCATACCGGTGACGAGATTGAAAAAGGTCGTCTTGCCGGCCCCGTTGGGGCCGATCACGCTGACGATCTCGCCTTCGTCCACTTGGAGATCCAGATGGTTGATGGCCCGCAAACCTCCGAACGACTTGCTCAGCCCGTTTATCTCCAG
>DASUUP010000045.1:0-5143 GCA_036373995.1 Acidimicrobiia bacterium | reverse complement strand
GCGGTCATAGACGACCGAGAGAAGGAGAGACTAATGTTGGTCGATTTGAGAATGGGCAGGGTCGAAACCGAATACCGGCGCGACAAGCTTTCCCGGTCATACCCGAAACGAGACAGAAGGAATCCCGAAGCGGCGGCCGTTTCCGACAGCCGTCTGCGTCGAAACCGATTCATCTACCCGGTCTGGAACCGAAAATCGGCAGCAGGTTCATAACGAGGAGGTTGTCCTTCTTCTCAGCATGGTGGACGCCTCAAGGGTGGGTGCCAGCTCCTCGAAGGCAAGGCTGGCCGCAGGTGGCATCCGACCCCGTTCTTGTCTGGAATCAGCTGTTATGAGCGGCTTCGATGGGAGCGAGGTCGAGGTCACACCGGTGGAACCCCCGGCGAATCGCCAGTGTGAGTCATTCAGTCAGTCCCCGAGAGTGCCAACTCATCGCTCATGGCAGCAAGTTCGGTGGGGGAGGTGATTCCGAGCTTGGCGAAGATGCTGCGCAGGTGATAGTCGATGGTTCGTGGGCTGAGGAAGAGCTGGGCAGCCACCTCGCGGTTGGTCATTCCTTTGGCAACGAATGCAGCGACCTGGATCTCCTGTGAGGTGAGGTCGCGGGCCGTGCTGGGATCGCGTCGCCGCGCCGGCCCCTCGCCAGTCACACGTCGAGCCTGACTCGCCGACTCGGGGGGAGCGAGACTCCAAAGAGCACCATGGGGTCGGTGAAGGGCTGAGGACATCTCCCTCGGTCCCGCTGCCGTGGATCTGCTGTTGAACGCGCATCTCATGGCAACTCCAGCCCAGAGATCATGGCTCGAGGATCTGGCGGTGGGGGGCGGTCGGTCGGTCGCCTCTGTTGTTGTCGTCGCAGGAGTCGTCGACCTACGGGACCTTCGGCCCTATGGCGGTCGAGGTGGCGGCCATAGCGTCTGGATCATGGATGCGGCGATCCGCACCAAGAACTTGACCAAGTACTACGGGCGGTCACGGGGTGTGGTGGGCGTGGATCTGGAGGTGCCGAGAGGAATGGTCGTCGGCTTTCTCGGACCGAACGGAGCCGGGAAGACCACCACCATGCGCCTGCTCATGGATCTCATCCGCCCCAGTACCGGTCGCGCCGAGGTGCTCGGCCTGGACGTACGGACCCACACCATCGAGATCCGGCGTCGGGTCGGGTATCTGCCGGGCGATTTCTCCATGTACCAACGACTCACGCCCCGGGAGATGTTCCTCTTCTTCGCCCACCTCCGTAGACGCTCCGGGCTCGGTTGGGCCGAGGAGCTCTCGGACCGCCTTCAGCTCGACCTCGATCGACCGATCCACCATTTGTCGAGCGGGAATAGACAGAAGGTGGGAGTGGTCCAGGCCTTCATGCATCGCCCCGAGGTGCTCATCCTGGACGAGCCGACCGCTGGACTCGACCCGCTGATGCAGAGAGAGTTCTTCGCCATCGTGCGTGAGGCGATCGCGGAGGGCTCGACGGTGTTCCTCTCCTCACACATCCTCGACGAGGTGGAGAGGATCGCCGAGCGAGTAGCCATCATCAGAGAGGGCCATCTCGTAGCAACGGAGGACGTCGGAAAGCTCAAGGGTTCGGCAGTGAGCTCACTCTCTATCATGTTCGCCGATCCGGTCTCCAGCGAGGACTTCGAGGGCATCCCCGGCGTCGAAGGGGTCTCGGTCGAGGATCGTCTTCTCACCTGCAAGGTGATCGGATCCGTCGACCAACTGCTTCGGACAGTGACCAAGTTCGAGGTGGTGGGAATCAAGAGCAGTGAGGCGGATCTGGAGGAGGTCTTCATGCGTTACTTCGGTGAGGTGTCTCGTGCGCCATAGCCTCTTTGGCAAGACCCTGGGCGACTCACTGCGCTCCTATCCGTGGTGGCTGGGAGGGCTGATTGCCTACGTCATCTTGATCATGATGGTCTTTCCCTTTCTCGAGGAAGAGGGCCAAGCCTTCCAAGAGCTATTGGAGAATTACCCGGCGGCGCTCCTCGCCGCATTTGGGATCGACCCCGAGTTGAGCATCGTCTCCGTGGAGGGTTTTCTAGGCACTTACGTGTTCGGCTGGCTGGTCCCGCTGCTATTTCTGATTTTCGCCATCACCTTTGGGAGCCGAGCGATCGCCGGCGAGGAAGAGGCCGGCACCATGGAGTTGCTGTTGGCCAATCCGATTGGCCGGGCCCGTGTCGTCTTCCTCAAGTACGCAGCATTCGCGACTCTCATAGCCGGCATGTCACTGGCCCTGTTCGTGGCCGTCTACGTCGGTGGCCTCATTCTGGGATGGGAGATGAACCTGGGCAACATCGCCGCCGCTTGCCTGAGCGGTGGGCTCCTCGGCCTGGCGTTCGGGGGGATCTCTTTCGGATTGGCGGCCGCCACCGGGAGACGGGCGGCGACCAGCGGTATCACCGCAGCTTTGGCCGTGGGATCGTATCTGTTGTTCACCGTTGGGGGCCTGGTCGACTCCCTCGCCGTTGTCGCTAAGGCATCCCCGATCTGGCTCTATGCCGGTACAGAGACCCTTGTGGAAGGTTTGATCGTGAACAGGGCGGCAGTGCTGTTCATAATTGCGGCGATCACAATCATCGCAGCGGGCGCACTGTTCCAGCGTCGTGACATCAGGTTGTAGAAGTATCTGACCATTTCGGGCGCCGGTTCCACCTCGACCAGCTCGCCGTCAGCGTCTTCCAAGCTGCTTCCGGGGGTCCCATTCCTGGGCAGGAAGGTCGAAGCGCGAAGCAGGAATGTGCCAACCAACAGGGTCTCGGGGAAGCCCTGAGCTCGGCCCCGGCTCTCACTACCCGCTTCTCGGCACAGCGATCATCGACCAGTCTCTCGAGATCACGAGAGTGGCTTCTGGCCCTATCCGCAGACCTCAGCTCTGGAGCGGCTCCGCCAGGAGGACCAGGACCGGGTGCTCGTCGTCGATGGTGATTCCATGCTCGGGATCATCACGCCGAGTGACATCATGCGCTGGGTGAGACGGTCCCACGAGTTGGGCCCGGCTGAGCCGGTGGGATGAACGACCTGGTGGTCGCCTCTCTGTGGCAAAGGCCATCCAACGGTTCAGGGTGCGATCAAGGTAAGCGGATCCCTTGTCAGGTCTGGTCGCCGTACAACAGCGAGCCGATCGACTCTTTCACGCTGGGCCTCACGCTCCGACCTTCGGGAGACCCGTAGGGCCTTGTGCCTCTAGGCGTCACCGTCCTGGCTGGTGACACTGGGGAGAGGAGGTTCCTAATGTTCAGTGATCGTGTGGAGGCCGGTCGTCGTCTGGCAGAAAACCTGACCGACTTGGAGAATCGGGACGACGTGGTGGTCCTGGGCTTGCCCCGGGGAGGCGTTCCGGTTGCCTATGAGGTGGCTACGCGTCTCAACGTCCCGCTCGACGTGATCGTGGTCCGCAAGCTGGGAGTCCCGTATCAACCGGAGCTCGCCATGGGCGCTATCGGTGAGGATGGGGTTCGCATCCTCGACTCCAGGATCGTGTCGATGGCGGGTGTCTCCGAGCATGAGCTGGAAGCCGTGGAGCAACGAGAAGGCGCCGAGCTGCGCAGGAGAGCCGAACTGTTCCGCCGGGGGAGACCACGGATACCGTTGGACGAGAAGGTGGCGGTGATAGTCGACGACGGTATCGCCACCGGATCCACGATCAAGGCAGCCTGCCGGGTCGCCCGCGGCCTCGGCGCCGTCCGGGTCATCGTCGCCGCTCCGGTGGCTCCCGCGGATGCTGCGGAGCGCCTGGCGGGAGATGCTGACGAGGTCGTCATCATCGAACAGCCGTTGTCGTTCTATGCCATCGGTCAGTTCTATTACGACTTTAACCAGACGACCGACGACGAGGTCACTTATCTACTGGGACGAGCGGCCAAGACTCCGGTCGGTTCGCAGACGGCCGACCCCCCAGAAGGTGAGGAACACGGTTTCGACGAAGATGTGGCTATCACCGCTGGTGAGGTCACCCTGGAGGGACGACTCAGTCTTCCTCCCACGTCGCGAGGGACCGTCATCTTCGTGCACGGATCCGGTAGCAGTCGTCACAGTCCGCGGAACCGCCATGTTGCTCAGGCACTCAACCAGGCTCGTCTGGGAACTCTGCTCTTCGACCTACTCACACCCGAAGAAGAGCTGGACCGGGCCAATGTCTTCGATATCGAGCTGCTCGCCGAGCGGCTGATCGATGTGACCGGCTGGCTCACCCGATACGAGGAATGGCCGTCGCAACCCATCGGCTATTTCGGGGCCTCCACCGGAGCAGCCGCGGCCCTCCGCGCCGCCGCTGATCTGGGCACCTACATCGCCTGTGTGGTGTCGCGGGGCGGTAGACCTGACCTCACCGGACCGCGCATCTCCGACGTGGTTGCACCGACACTTCTCATCGTCGGGAGCCGCGACAACGTCGTACTCGACCTCAACCGGGAGGCGCGAGCTCAGATGAGGTGCGAGACCAGCCTCGAGATAGTCTCCGGTGCCACCCACCTGTTCGAAGAGCCGGGTGCTCTCGACCAGGTGGCCACACTGGCGAAACGATGGTTCGCCCGCCACTTCCAGGAAGCTCACACCAGCAGTCCCCGGGCCGAGCGGTGAGCCGATGCGCCTGTTCCTCTCCGGCGATGTAATGACCGGTCGTGGGATCGACGAGGTCCTGGCGACTCCGGGTAGCCCGAGGCTGTACGAAACGTGGGCCAAGTCGGCCATCCGGTACGTCGAACTCGCAGAGCGGGGCCCATGGGGCCATACCCAGAGGCGTGGATCCCGAGTATGTCTGGGGAGATGCTTTGGCAGTACTCGATGAAGCCGGGGTCGATGCCCGCATCATCAACCTGGAGACCGCGGTAACCGACCGTGGTGAGGCCTGGCCTGCCAAAGACGTCCACTACAGGATGCACCCCGAAAACGTTGAAGTGCTTGTGGCCGCTGGCATCGATTGTTGCGTCCTTGCCAACAACCACATCCTCGACTGGTCCTACCCGGGCCTCGCTCAGACCCTGGACTCGCTGCACGACGCGGGGATCACAACCGCCGGGGCAGGTGCCGATGCCCACGCTGCGCGACGACCCGCGGCGATCGAGACCGGTGTCGGGTCGCGGGTGATCGTGCTGGCGGTCGGCATGGAGTCGAGCGGGATCCCCGCTCAATGGGCCGCAGGCCG
>DASUUP010000044.1:0-7879 GCA_036373995.1 Acidimicrobiia bacterium | reverse complement strand
CGCTACGACGAGGCGCTCGACACACTGGACCGGGCAACTACCGAATTCCCCGACGATGCCGGCCTGCAGGTCTTCCGGGCCATGACGCTCTACAACGCGGGGAACGGGAAAGAGGCCGTGGAGACACTCCTCAACATTCTCGTTCAGACCACGAGCGATCCCGCGATCTCCCGATATCGCGCTGCCCTGCTCGAGTACTCGGCGGATCTCGATCGGACATGGCCATGAGGTACGTCTGGTCGACAGCCACCCACAAGGGAATGGTGCGCGACAACAACGAGGACGCAGTGTTCCCTTCGACGTCTGGTGACTCAGTCGACGAGGTACTGGTCATCGTCGCCGACGGGATGGGTGGTCATGTTGCCGGGGAAGTGGCGTCGAGACTCGCCATCAACGCAGCCGCATCGAGCGATCTCGACCCTGCCGATCGTGTTGCCGCAGGCAACCGGGCCATCCGCGAGGAGGTGGCACGCGACCCCGGTCTCGAAGGCATGGGGACCACGATGACGCTCCTCAGCATCGACGGGTCCACGGCAACCGTCGGACACATCGGGGACAGCCGGGCCTATCTGCTGCGCGACGACGACTTCAGCCAGCTCACCGAGGACCACACTGTTGCCGCAGAGTACGTGGCCCTGGGCCAGCTCGATCCGGGGGAGGCGGCGAGCCATCCCCAGCGGCACATGCTGACTCGGACCCTGGGGCTCACGCGGTTTGTCAACGTCGACGAGTTCAAGTTCGACGTGGTCGCCGGAGACCGGATCCTGCTCTGCTCGGACGGGCTCACCGAGATGGTCTCAGACGAGGACATCGGCTCGATCGTTCGCCAGGGGACACCTGAAGAGGTGGTCTGGAAACTGGTCGAGATGGCCAACAACGCCGGTGGAGTGGACAACATCACCGTCGTTGTGGTCGAAGCGGTGGACGACTAGCCCGGAATGGAGCGCCGCGCCGAGGCCATAACCACCGCGGCGGCAGCTCTACTGGCTGCCTTCGCGGTCGCTCTGGTCAACTTCGCCAATGGAGGGAGCGTCGACGCACAGACAGGACTGACGTTTCTGGTATTCGCGCTCGCATTCGGGACCCTGTTCGTCGCGGTCCGGGCTTTCGCTCCCCGAGCGACACCGCTGCTGATCCCTCCGGTGGTGGGTCTGGTCGCCATTGGGTTCTTCGAGATCTACCGGCTCGACCCGGAACGCGCCGGACTGCAGCGCTGGTGGTTGTTGATCGCGGCCGCGATAGCCGCCCTCACTCTGATGCTCCTGGCACGTGGCACGACATCGATTCTGCGCCGCTATCGGTACCTCATCCTCGTGTTGTCCATCGGGTTGCTCCTGTTGCCCAACCTGCCGAGCGACTGGGGTGTGCCGCTGCGCGGTCTCGAGGTGAACGGGTCGCGTCTGTGGATCGTGCTCGACCTCGGCTTCACCCGGATGCAGTTCCAACCCGCCGAGCTGGCCAAGCTGGGCATGGTCATCTTCTTCGCCGGGTATCTCGCCGACCACCAAAGGGCCTTGCGCGAGGCACATCGGCGTATCGGGCCCATCCGGTTACCCGAGCCCCGGCAGCTCATACCACTCGTGCTGGCCTGGAGCGGGAGCATCTTCATCCTGATCTGGCAACGCGACCTCGGCGCCTCGGTGCTCATGTTCGCCGGCTTCGTGTTGCTCCTCTACGCGGCGACTGGTGCCACCGGGTACCTGGTGGCAGGTGGGTTGATGACACTGACGGGAGCCGCCGCCGCCGCCTATCTCTTCGATCACGTCCATCGACGCGTCATTGCCTGGGTGGCACCGTTCGAGCACTATCAAGACGAGGGTTTTCAGATCGCCCAGGGCTTGTTCGCCTTGGGGACCGGGTCTCTCACCGGGGCCGGCCCTGGTCTGGGACGACCCGACCTGATACCGAACGCCGCCACAGACTTCATCTTCGCCGCCGTCGGGGAGGAGCTCGGGTTTGCCGGGACCGTGGCCGTGCTCGCCTTATTTGGCCTGGTCATGGCCGTGGGCTTCGGCATCTCTTTCCGGAGCAGGGACACATTCCGGAAACTGCTGGCTGCGGGTCTGACGTTCGTGTTGGCAGTTCAAGTCTTCCTGATCGTTGGAGGAGTCCTGCGCATCGTCCCCCTCACCGGAATCACCCTGCCCTTCATGTCATACGGGGGGTCGGCGCTCGTCGGCAACATGGTGCTGATCGCCCTGCTGCTTCGCATCAGCCATGAGGAGGCGACATGAACGGCCCCATCCGACGGGTCGCGGTCGGGGTCTTCGTGTGCATGTCCCTGCTCCTTGCCGGGGTCACCTGGTATCAGGTCGTCAGGGCCGACGAGCTTCGAGGCGACCAGCGCAACCCTCGCCCCGCCCTCTCCGAGCGGGGAAAAGAGCGGGGGCTGATCGTGGCTGCAGACGGGACGGTCCTCGCCAGATCGGTCGAGGACCCGTCCAACCCGCGTTCATTCATGCGTGAATACCCCGAAGGCCGCTACTTCGCCCACTTGGTGGGGTACTCCTCCTTTGCCGTCGGCTCGAGTGGTCTGGAGGCGGCGTACGCGGCAGACCTCCGCTCGAGGCGAGACCTGACGATCAGCGACCTCGTCGCCGCGCTGTTGGGCCGGGACCTCCGGCCGAGCAGCGTCGAAGTGACGGCCGACCCGGAGCTGCAGCGAGCAGCGCTCGATGCTCTCGGGGAGAATCGGGGCGCGATCGTCGCCCTCGATCCGTCTACGGGGGCGATCCTGGCCTCGCTGTCCTCGCCGAGCTACGACCCGACACTCCTGCTCGGCACCGACGCCGCCGAGCAATGGGAGATGTTGTTGAACGACCCCGCCAACCCCCTTCTGGATCGGGGAACACGGGAGATCTATGCACCGGGGTCGACATTCAAGACTGTGGTGGCAGCCGCGGCGCTCGACACCGGAGCGGCCGATCCCGGCACCACCTTCGACGATCCGGTCGAGTTCCGGCTTCCCGGATCGAATGCCACGATCTCCAATGCCAACGGACGTCCGTGCAACAACGGCGAGACGGCGACGCTCTTCGAGGCATTCGTCCGCAGCTGCAACACCATCTTCGCCGACCTGTCCATCCAGCTGGGAGCAGTCGACATCGGCATCACCGCCGACGCCCTCGGCTTCAACCAGGACATCGAATACGAGTGGGAGATCCCCCAGGCGGTGTGGAACACCGAGGAGCTGGCCCAGGATCCCGCCGCCCTCGGCCAGAGTGGTATCGGGGAACGAGACGTGAGGGCTACGCCGTTACATATGGCGATGGTTGCCGCAGCGGTCGCCAACGACGGCGTCGCCGTCACTCCCTACGCCGTGCATCGCATCTTCGACGCCGACGGCACGACGGCGGACGAGACCGATGTCACAGAGCTCGGCCGCGCCATGTCCTCGGAGACCGCCCTCACCCTCACCCAGATGATGGAGCGGGTGGTCACCGAAGGCACCGGCCGGCAGGCGGCTGTCCCGGGTGTCCGTGTCGCCGGAAAGACCGGAACCTCCACCGGTTCAGGCGAGTTCTCCAACCCCTGGTTCATCGGGTTCGCCCCGGTCGACAACCCGAGCATCGCCGTGGCAGTCCTGATCGAAGGCACCGAGACATCGGGCGAATCCGCCTCTGGAGGCTCGCTGGCGGCCCCAATCGCCTCCGAGTTGTTCGAGGTTTGGCTGACACAGTGATCATGAGTTGTAGCCACCTCGTTCCTACAATCTCCCGCTAGCTCGATGGAAACCCCCTCCATTCTCAACGAACGCTATGAAATCACGTCCCATCTGGCGCGGGGCGGGATGGCTGATGTCTACGAGGGACGTGACAACGAGCTGAGCCGGCCCATTGCAATCAAGGTCCTCCACTCTCAGTTCTCGGCCGACGAGGCGTTCGTCAAGCGGTTCCGCCGGGAGGCCCAGGCTGCGGCCAATCTCAGTCATCCGAACATCGTCGGGATCTACGACTGGGGCCAGTCGGGAGGGACGTATTACATCGTCATGGAGATCGTCGACGGGCGCTCCCTCCGCGACGTGCTCAAGTCGGAGGGCGCACTCTTGCCCCGTCGTGCCACCGAGATCGCCGCTGAGACGGCAGCAGCACTCTCCGTGGCGCACCAGGCCGGCCTCGTGCACCGTGACGTGAAGCCCGGCAACGTCCTGTTGGCCAAGGACGGGACCGTCAAGGTCACCGACTTCGGGATTGCCCGGGCATGGGACGACAGCCAGGAGCTCACTCGAACCGGTGCCGTCATCGGTACCGCCACCTATTTCAGCCCCGAGCAGGCCCAGGGTGCGTCCGCCGACGCCAGGAGCGACGTCTACTCACTCGGCGTGGTGCTCTACGAGATGCTCACCGGGCGGCCTCCCTTCACCGGCGACTCGCCGATGGCGGTCGCCTTCCAACACGTCTCGACCGAGGCCGCAGCGCCGTCCTCGTTGAATGCCGACGTGCCCGATTCGCTCAACGCCGTGGTGACGAAAGCGCTTCGCAAGGACCCGAATGCCCGATATCAGTCCGCCGAGGAGATGCGCCAGGATCTCCTGGCCGTCCTCTCGGGGGACAATGTCGTGATCCCGGCGGTCGTCCCCGTCCCCAACAGCAACGGAGGGAACGAGTCGTCCACCCGGGTGATGACCACGACGGTGCCCCCGGCAACGGTGCCACCTGACGAGATATACCGGGAGCTCGAGGACGAGCCCCGCTCCCAGCTTCCCTTCATACTCACCGCCTTCGGCCTCTTGGTGACCCTCGGAATCCTGTTCTTCGTGATGTGGAACCTGGGCACAGGCGGAGACGAGCCGGAGTTGGTGACCCTGCGGGACGTCAGTGGCTTCCAGTTCGAGGACGCACGTGAGTTACTCGAAGGCGATGGCTTCGTCGTGGTTCCCCAGTTCGAGAACAGCGAAGAGGCCGAGATCGGCGAAGTCATCAGAACCGAGCCTCCTGGTGGAACGGAGGTGGAATTCGGTTCCAGCATCGATGTCTTCGTGTCGGCCGGCACCGAGACGATTGCCGTGCCACCCGTGGTGGGTCTGTCAGAGGAGGAGGCGCGTCGTGTCATCGAGGACGCCGGTCTCGTCGTGGGCGACGTCGAGGAGCAGCCCGACCCCAACATAGAGGCCGGGTTCGTCATCTCGTCCAGCCCCGTGGCCGGTCAGGAGATCAGCGCGTCGATCCCGGTCGATCTCGTGGTGTCCTCGGGCCCCGAGGTCATCGAGCTTCCCGACGTCACCGGGATGAGCGAGCGCGACGCCACCGCAGAGTTGAACGAGCTCGGAATCCGTGTCGCAGTCAACGAGGAGTTCGACGACGATGTGCCGGAAGGCGATGTGATCCGCACCGAGCCGGAGGCCGGTCAGGAGGTCCTTTCCGGGGACACGATCCTGCTCGTAGTCTCACTGGGGCCGGAGCCGGTTCCCGTGCCCGATCTCACCGGGATGACAGAACAACAGGCCACGAATGCCCTCAATGAGGTCGGGTTGGTGATCCGTGTCGCCAACACGACCCAGCCCGTGGCAGACCCGAACCAGGACGGGACGGTCGTCGATCAGGTTCCCGCGCCCGGGGCCACGGCCGACCAGGGCGACACCGTGACCGTCACGCTGGGTGAGTTCACCCCACCGCCGACCACGACGACCACGAGTACCACGGTCCCCCCGACCACAACAACCACCGCGTCGCCGTAACCCCAAATTGGGGCGATGGCTGGATGATCAGCGGTAGTTGGTCGTCATCAGGAAGCCGGCGGCGATGGCGCCGAGCCCCACCAGCAGCAGCACCTGGTCCAGGTCGAGAATGAATCGGGCCAGGACCAAGAGCACCCCGACCACCATCAGCCCGGCCATCGTGGCCACGTACCACGTCGGGCTCGGCTCCTTGGCCTTGGCAGCCGCCTCGGCTGCCTTGGGCGACTGTGGGCGGTTCTTCGGCTTACGTCTCTTCGATTCGGGCATCCCCCGCCGAGAGTAGTCATACCAGTCGGCCGGCGGACGAGACAAACGGGCAGTTACAAGCGTGTAATTCTCAACAGTCTGTGGATAACTCTTGGGATAACCACAATCGTGTAATTAGTTCGGTCGCCACACCGGGACCATCTCCTCCCGGCAGTGTTTGGGCGGCTTGTCCTCTGCCGGGTTCACGGCCCGCATGGTGAGCTCGGCACCACAGACCGTGCACTTGTAGTCCTGGTCCACGGCAACGACATCCTCAGGATCTACCTCGGGCGGCGGGGTCGACAGCATGCGGATCACAGCGACGGACCCGCGCCAGATGACGGCCCCGAAGGCGAGGGCGATGAGGATGTCTAGCCAGGTGGACCCGGTCAACGGGCCGCTCGCCTTCGGCGAGGCTGCAGTTCCCTACGGAAACTGCTGCAAAACCGGCAACGGTCGGGCTCCAGCCCTACAGCCTTTCGATGATCGTGCCGTTGGCCATACCCCCGCCTTCACACATCGTCTGCAGCCCGTACTTGCCTCCGGTGCGCTCCAACTCCCAGACGAGGGTGGTCAGGAGACGTGCCCCGGAGGCGCCGAGCGGATGGCCGAGGGCGATGGCCCCCCCGTTGACGTTGGTGCGCTCCCAGAGAGCCATGGGGTCAGAGCCGCCATGCTCCATTCTCCAGGCCACGGTCACAGACGCAAAGGCCTCGTTGACCTCGAAGAGGTCGATGTCGTCGATGGTCAGCCCGGAGCGGTCGAGGGCCTTCGACGTGGCCGGGATCGGGCCGGTGAGCATCATCACCGGATCGACGCCCGCCATTGAGAAAGTGTGGAAGCGGGCCTTCGGGGTGAGGCCCAGCTCCTCGGCCTTGTCCTCGCCCATGATCAAGATGGCGGCGGCACCGTCGGAGATCTGAGAGGAGTTGCCGGCCGTGACGACACCATCGGCCTTGAACGCCGGTTGCAGCCCGGCGAGCTTCTCGAGAGACGTGTCCCAACGGATCCCCTCGTCGCGGGTGACTCTTTCGGTCGAACCGTCCTCGCGGGTGATCTCGACGGGGATGATCTGACCCTCGAATCGGCCCTCCTCGGTGGCCCGGGCAGCACGGTGATGCGACCCGAGTGCCAGCTCGTCGAGCTCTTCACGTGATATGGCCCACTTCTCGGCGATCATCTCCGCGGAGATGCCTTGCGGGACGAGGCCGTTGGCGTAACGCTCGAGCATCTTGGCGCCAAATGGAAGACCGGGACCTTGCTGAGCGGTGATACCCATGGGGACACGGGTCATGTTCTCCACACCGGCAGCCACCACGACGTCCTGGGCCCCGGCCATGATCGCCTGAGCGGCGAAGTGGGCCGACTGCTGTGAGGAGCCACACTGCCGATCGATCGTGACCCCCGGAACCGACTCGGGGAACCCGGCGGCAAGGGCGGCATTGCGCCCGACGTTGTAGGCCTGCTCGCCAGTCTGGGAGACATTGCCCATGATCACGTCGTCGATCAGTTCCGGATCGAGGTCGTTGCGCTCGATCAAGGCCTGAAGAGGGATCGAGGCCAGGTCGACAGGGTGGACGTCCTTGAAGACCCCGTTGCGACGACCCACCGGTGTGCGGACCGCATCGACGATTACTGCGTTTCTCATGAGACTCCTCGTTGTCCTGCCTGTGAGAACGGTACCGAGGGGCGGCTCATTCCGCCACGGGCCGCCTCCGAGTGCACAGCGTTGCGCCAGGCGCAACGCTGTGCTCGTGAGCAGAGAGACTATCGACCTGTCGTGCAACCCGGCCGCCTCAGTCGGTCAAACAGCACGGCATGTGAAGTCTCGGTACCCGTGTCTCGTTTTGGCTCCGGTACCTGTGTCTCACTTTCGCTTCCTTAGTGGTTTGCCGTTGGGCCGGGCGAGTGCTCCGTGTTCTTTGGCCGGGTCGTGACGGGCTCGGTGGGTTCGGA
>DASUUP010000043.1:0-6278 GCA_036373995.1 Acidimicrobiia bacterium | reverse complement strand
CCACGCCCGACGCAACAGGGATGTCCCAACCCATGTTGGCGAGTTGGGCGAAGAAGATGCCCGTCAGCGACAGGCCCGCGACCCGAATCCAGATCCGTGACCAAATGTTCGGCGACTCGCTCATCCATCCTGCGACATTGGCCATGGCAAAGGGGGCCAGCAGGATCCAGAAGGCGGTCAGGGAGGACTTCGAGGTGAGGCTTCCCCAATGAAAGGCCTTCACGTCCCAGTCATCTCGAAGGGGCTCGTACACCTTCGCCAGATCGGGACCCTGGTCGTACGTGACGGGGTCGTTGTACAGCAGACTGCGCGGTGGCGTGCCGGACACGCCGTGCACCCGGAGTTCCTTCGGCAACTCAACCCTCGAGATCGAACTACGTCAACCTATCTGATCGAGGGACGGGAGGGCACTACATTCCTCACGATGGAAGAAGAACGCATCGCCCTGTTCATCGACTTCGAGAACCTTGCGATCGGTGCCAGGGAAGCCCTGGGAGGCATGGAGTTCGACTTCGAGCCCATCGGCAACGCCCTTGCCGAGAGGGGCCGGGTCATCTCCCGAAAGGCCTACGCGGACTGGTCGATGTTCTCCGATGCACGCCAACCGATGACTCGAAGTCATGTCGAGCTGATCGAGATCCCTCAGCGGATGGGAGCCGCCCGCAAGAATGCGGCCGACATCAAGATGGCCGTCGATGCCATCGAGTTGGCATTCGAGCGCGACTATGTCACGACCTTCGTCATCTGCACTGGTGACTCCGACTTCACACCCTTGGTCCACAAGCTCCGCGAGCTGAACAAGAAGGTCATCGGTGTTGGCGTCAAGGCATCCACATCGAATCTGTTGCCGCCGGCGTGCGACGAGTTCCTCTTCTACGACAACCTTGCCGGTGTCGATGCCCGCGACCAGGTCACGTCGTCCTCCAATGGCGGTGAGGAGTCGGAGGAGATCGACTCGATCGTCAGCACGACCCTCGGTGGGTTGCTGCGGTCCGGCCAAGGTGAGGTGCTTGCCTCTTCGTTGAAGCGGGCAATCCTTCGCAAAGACCCCACCTTCAGTGAGGCCGACTTCGGCTTTCGCGGCTTTGGCGAGCTGTTGCGGCATCTCGAGTCGGAAGGGGTGCTCGAACTGTCCCAGGGTCCGGGGCGTGGTGACCCCGTCGTTCAGTTTCCATCCACGAGCTCGGGTGAGCAAGGTGCCTTCGACCTGCTCCACAACGTGGTCAAAGACCTCGGCTCCTCCAACGGCCCGGTGGTGCTCTCCGGCCTCAAGAACCAGCTTCGCAAGAGGGAGCCTGGCTTCAGCGAGAAGAAGTTCGGCTACGGCGGCTTCCTCCAGTTCTGCAAGGCAGCTGTGACCCGTGGCGTCATCGACCTGACCTGGGACGACAGCGTCGGCGACTACACGGTCACGGCAATGTGACCAGAAGCATCATCCGCTTCTGATGCGATTCCTCGATGCCGCTGCCACCCGTCGGGCCCTGACGATGCCCGACGCCATCGAGGCGATGGCTCACGCCTTCTCCGGTGAGGCGGAGACGCCGCTTCGGTCGATAGTCGGACCTTCCCTTGTCATGCCGGGGACACTCGACGGTTTGATGGCCGTCAAGGTGGTGTCCATCGTTCCCGGAAACCCTGTTGGTCTTGTGATCGCTTTCGCCGAGGACGGCAGCCCACTCGGCGTGGTAGATGGACCGACTGTCACGGCCATCAGGACCGGCGCTGCGTCGGGTCTAGCCACGAAGCTGCTGGCTCGTGAGAACGCCAGGGCTCTGGCGATGCTCGGTTCCGGGGCTATGGCTTTCGATCAGATCGAGGCGGTGCGAGCCGTGCGTTCGATCGATCGGGTGCTGGTGTGGTCACGCAGCATCGACCATGCCCGAAAGATGGCAGAGCGGGTGGGAGGCGAAGCGGTCCGCGACGCCGATGAGGCGGTTGCTGCTGCCGACGTCGTCTCCTGTGCAACTCCGGCGACCGAACCGCTCTTCGACGCCGATTCGGTGCGCCCGGGCACTCACGTCAACGCGGTCGGCGCCTTCACCCCCGAGATGGCCGAGTTGGCCCCGGGCCTTCTGGAGCGCGCGTATGTGGTGGTGGATGACGTCGACGCAGCCGCGGCCGAGGCAGGAGATCTCATCCGCGCCGGGCGCGCCCCCAACGCCACCTTGCGTGACCTCCTCGAGGATCGGGCTCCCGCCATCGGCGAGGACGTCACCGTCTTCAAGAGCGTCGGCATCGCCGCCCAGGACGTCGCCGCCGCCGGCCGTGCCCTCGCCAACGCGGAGCGTGACGGGATTGGGCTGGTTCTGGACTGAAACACCGTTCTGGGCGGATTCGGGGCAGCTCTATTGCCACAAACCCGCACAGAAAGGTTGGGACTAGCTGGCCTTGCGAGCCCCTCTTATCTCGAGACCGTCGAGGAGACGTTGGGAGGCCGCGGCGATCTCGTCGACAGCCTCGTCGAAGACGGCCTGGTTGTGGGCGGCGGGCTTGGAGAAGCCGGAGATCTTGCGGACGAACTGGCGCGCCGCGGCCTCGATCTCCTCGTCCGCGGCGGGTGTGGCTCCTTCACGGAGCACCTTGATGGAACGGCACATGCAGCGAAAACTACAGCCTGCGCCGCCGTACCAGCTCGATCTCGTTGGAGACGATGATGATGAGCAGACCTGCCATGGTGGGGATGAGCCCCTCCGCGATTGCACCGGTGAGCAAGCTCATCGCAAACACGAGGATGGCGACCAGGGATCGGGAAGCGTGCAAACGGTCCTGGCTGAGAAACGACTTATGACGCGCATCGACCTGAGTGATCGGCTCGACGGGATCTCTGAGCACGAGGACCAGCGCCAGCACTCCGGCGGCTATCACGATGATCGGTCGCACCGCGGGAGGAGTGTCGGGGAATGCATCCGTGAGCGTCGCCACCAGCGTTGCCCCCGCGGCGATCCCGGCTGATACCCAGATCTGGACCGGGTGACTCAGCTCGGTGAACCGGTCGTCCAGGTAGAGGGCGATGGCGAGGCCAAAGGCTGCGATCCAGCCTTCGACGGTGAAGGCGGCCAGCGCGGCCAGTAGGAGGGCGATCAGATCGGTTACCAGCGGTCGTCGGCCGGTGCTCTCGGTGACGAGGCGGCCAGCCAGGATCAGAACGCCCAGCGCCAGCACCGACACCTGGGATCCACCGGCCAGGATCCATCCGGCGGCCAAGACCGACGCAACGAGAGCGGCCCAGTTGTGATCCGGATCGACCTCGCGCATGAGCGCCCACGTCACGACGGCGTAGGCGGGCGCGAAGAAGATGGGCCCAGCGGGCCCGTCGTCGAGCCAGAGGACGACAGCGACCGCCCCTGCAAGCAGGGCCACCGCGATCATCAACACGTTGGATAGGGACCTGATGTCGATGTCTCGTCCTAAGTGACTTCGGAACCGCATCTGTGCTGATTGTGCCTTCTACTCTGAGCGAGAGTGGACAATCCCCTGAGGAGACTGCGCGACGTTCCCGCTGTGGGGACCCTCGCCGAGCGTGAGGTCGGAGGGTTCCTGGCCCTCTCGGCACTGGTGGGCGTGGGCGTTGGTTTGGGCGCTGCCGGCCTCATCCTCGCGTTGGAGTGGATGAACCGACTCATCGAGCCTCTCTTCGAAGGTGACGACGGATCGCTGTTCAGCGGTCCGCGCGCATGGGTCTTCCTGACCGTTCCGATTGGCCTCACCGTTGCGTGGTGGATTGCCCAGCGATTTGCACCTGAGGTTGCCGGTGACGGTGTCCCCGCCTCTACCGAGGCCTTGCTGGTCAGGGGCGGCCACATCAGGGGTCGGGTCGCACCTCTGAAGTTGGTCGCGACGACCTTCACGGTTGGACTGGGTGGCTCTGCCGGTCGTGAGGGACCCATCGTCCAGATCGGCGCGGCCGTCGGATCCTGGATCTCGCGTCGGTTCAACGTCGGTGAGGATCAGCTCCGGTCATTGGTCGCTGCCGGGGCAGGCGCCGGCATAGGCGCCTCATTCGACGCTCCTATCGCTGGGATGCTCTTCGCCCTCGAGGTGATACTGGTCTCCTTCGCCCCGAGACACATGTCGGCGGTGGTGATCGCATCGGTCACCGCGGCGATCACCTCTCAGGCCATCGTGGGACCCGAGTTGGCATTGAGGGCGGGCGAGTACTCCCTCAACTCGTTCTCGGAGTTGGCTCTCTACGCGCTGCTCGCCCTTGTCATTGCAGCGGTCGGCCTGTTCTTCCTCCGATTCCTCGACATCGTCGAGTCCTTCGTCCACGAACGGGCCGAGCGCCTCTCGTGGGTGCGGCCCGCGGTGGCCGGGATCATCGTCGCCGGGCTCATCTACGTCGAGCCCGCCCTCTTCGGCACGGGCCAGGAAGTGACGGATCGTCTCCTGCTCGACGAGAGGTTCGCGGATGCGACCGGGGGCGGTGAGATCTGGTGGGTTCTGATCCTTCTCGCCGTGGGAAAGGCGGTGGCCACCGGCATCACGATCCCATCCGGCGGATCGGGGGGAGCATTCATGCCGTCGCTGTTCATGGGGGCCGCCGTTGGCGCCGGGTTTGCTCGCTTTGCGGAACAACTCGGTGGTGGGGAGTTGGGTCTCGACCCGGGGGCGTTCGCCGTCGTGGGCATGGCAGCGATGTTCGCGGTGGTGGGGAGGGCACCCCTCACTGCGATCCTCATCGTCTTCGAGGTGACCGACGCCCGTGACTATGGGCTGATCCTGCCCTTGATGCTGGTGGCGACCCTGGGCACGTTCATCGCCGAGCTGGCCCACACGGACTCCGTCTACACCATGGCCCTCAAGCGCAAGGGAATCAGGCTGACCCGGTCCGGGGAGGTCGACATCCTCGACACCGTGACGGTGGGTGAGGTGATGTCCACCGACCGCATCGTCGCCTCACCGGAGATGACGATCCACGACGCCGAGCGGATGCTCACGATCAACCGCTCACATGGCGTGCCGGTCGTCGACGGCGGAGAGCTGGTCGGTGTGGTCACCATCACCGACATGGGGCGAACGGACCGGCCGCACGAGGTGGCGACAGTGCGCGATGTCATGACGCCTCGACCGGTGACGGTGGACCCGGACACCCCGGTTTCCCGGGCCCTGGAGAGGATGGCGGCTCTCGGTGTGGGTCGTCTCCCCGTCGTCGCCGCAGACGACCCGAGAAGGCTTGTGGGGATGTTCCGGAGGGAGGAGGCAGTCCGTGCCTACCACGAGGCGCTGACGACCACCACCGACCATCACCTGCATCGTCTCCGGCTTGCGCAGAGGACCCAGCCGGGCGCCGGTTACTACGACTTCCGGGTGCCCTTGGGCTCGGTCGCCGACGGCCGCAAAGTTCGCGACGTCTCCTGGCCGGAAGGCTCCACTCTTGTCTCGGTTCGGCGGGGGAGGGACCTGTTGGTGCCGGATGGAGACACAGGGCTCATCGCCGGCGACGTCGTCACCGCCTTCGGCACCGAAGCCTCCCGCCAGCGGATGATCGACCGGCTCAACGCCGGAGCCGACGAGCCGACCGCGGAGATTCCCCTCGTGGCGGTGGAGGAGTCTGCCGAAGAAGGGACCCTGGCAGAGCCTGAATAGACTCGATGAGATCACCTAGCTGAAAGTCGGATAAGTGGAACCATTCATCTTCGTCGTCGTCCTGGTGGCCATCGGCCTTCTCCTTTTCAACATGTTCCGAAACAGGAAGCGCCGCATGCAGGAAGCCGAAAAGGAGTCGCAGACAGCGGCGGCCGCCGGGCTCGCGGTGAGTCGTGACCTGTTCGAGGCGGAGGTCGGTCATCACGCCCCGCTCGAGTCATTCCACGTCGTAGGGGAGGAGGCGCGTGTCACCTTCGACGTTCCGCTCGATGACGAGGACGACGAGGTGCTCAACGACCTGTTGCAGGGCGAGGCGATCGAGGTGGTCCGCCGGAAACGCCATACACTGCCCATCGACGACGTTCAGGTGATCGTCGTGTTCGCCGGGCGCGAGAACAAGCGTGAGATCGCCCGGCAGAAGTTGCCCTCGCCCGGTGAGCTGCCGCCACCACTGCTCGAGACAGGCGTGAGCTTCAGCAACATCGCGCACGACCCTTTCGCTGCACACTTCGACGAGGACTCGGATCTCGGCCTCACCCCCGGTACGACGGTCCAGGTTCCTGAAGACGAGCTTCCGCCCCTCGTCGACGAGTTGAGGATCCCAAAGGGTCTCGACCGTGGGCTCAGGGCCCTCGGCACCGACCCCTCCGACCTCGGAGGCCCCGAGTTCGTGATCGCCCTGCTCCGCATGT
>DASUUP010000042.1:0-4887 GCA_036373995.1 Acidimicrobiia bacterium | reverse complement strand
CGAAGTCGCGATCCAGGTCGGCCCGGAGCGGCTCAAGGCTCATGCCCGGGACGCCACCGAGGAGGAGCGCCCAGGGCTCTGGGAGCAGATGACCGGTCTCTGGCCCGCCTACAACGACTACCAGAAACGAACCGACCGTCAGATCCCGGTGGTGGTCATCGACCCGATCTGAGGAGGACTACGCCGCTGAGTAGGGCCGGCTCCCATTCGGGGAGTAATTCGAGGGCGGCGCACTCGGCCCGTTTCGGTGCTGGACACCATGAAAGAAGGTGGATACACGGCTGACAATCTGACCCCCGATCGTCAGAGTCGGCGGCTTCGTCCGTAATCCATAGCCAATGTCAGTGACTTCGCGGGGCAGTCAGGTGCCCGTCGTCAGGGCGATGAGACCCGATCTGATGGCCGCCGACGACTCGAGGCTCGCGGCGGATGCCGAGCTGACAAGGGTCCTCCAACCAGGGGTGCCCGGTGTTGACAAAAGGACAGTCCTACGTGAGAAAAAGACGTTGGGTACCACCGAACGCGCCACGGTAGACATCTACTAGACCACGATCATGTCACCAAGGAGGGGTTAGACGATTTACGCGGCACACCGATCGGCTACTCGCGTAGCCTGATTGGAACGGCCGATCGTCCTCGGAGGTAATCATGGCCAAGGCTCAGAGCAAGGTGTCGGAGTTCTTGCTGGACCTGATTCCCGGAGAGCTTCGCGTCGCGTACGAGGTGTTAGATGGGCTCGACTATCCGATCAACGACATGCGGAGTCTCAACGCGGAGGTTAGTGAACTGGGGTTGCTCAGGGCCCTGCAGCCAACCGACTTTCCACTTGCTTCCGACGTGAACGCCTTCGAGAAACTGCGGTACAGACTGCCGGCAGTCTTCCCTTCATTCTCTGGACCGGAGCTCACGGTGCCAGACGAGGGATGGGGTGAACCACCTGAAACGACGCTCGAGCGGTACGTGGCGTGGTATGGACAGGTTTGCGGACACAATGCGTACGAGGCATACATGGAAAGACGCAGCGCCGGCATCGACCATTATCGAGCTGAAGCTCATGGAGACCAGGTTGGCCGACAGTGTGTTCTTGGGCGTATGCTCTGGGAGTGGAGACCTCCGGCTCCTAGGTTTCGGTACCCATAGAGACGTTGCCACAATTGGCTTTCTGAACCAGCACCGGGCGGGGAATCCCCTGTGCACCTAGACGCACCGACTGTAGACATCTGAGGACTTATGGGGAAGCGGTGGGTGCTGCACGCCATGCCCCGGTACCTGCGGGCCAGGAGGAGGATGGCGGTCGAGGAGAGGAGGCTGGAAGCCGCGAGGCTGATGAACACGTAGTCCCGGCGGTAGACGGCCAGTGCTCCGACGAGGAGACTGCTGGCGAGCCACATTGCCCAGGCTCGGGAACTGATCCCCGCCGAACTGTGCTGTCTCGACAGATGAGACACCTGAGGCAAGTAGGCGACGACCGACAAGCCGATGCCGACCATCCCCAGAGCCTCGAACATAGACCTCACGGTCGGGTCCGGGGACGCCGCCGGTGGATGTCTCGGTGTGAGGCCGTGTGCCGATGCGTGTGTTGCGGGACGGCTGAGTAGAGGCGGACCTGCTAGCCGTCGTCTGCTCGGCCTTCCGATTCGGTTGATTGGTCCGACTTCGGGCTGTCGAAGAGCCCGAGAGCGATGCTCCCAATCAGTCGAGCGGTGCAGGTGCTTCCGAGGACGTCGACACTTTGAGCGATGGAGCGGGCGAGGTGTTGGAGGGCCCGGTCTTGACGTGGGTCGAGCATGGTTCTCCTTCACGTGGGGCTGGGCCACCCGCCTCTCCGATGGGGAGGGGGTTGGGGCTGAGAGTGGCGGGTGGCGGGGTTGGGTCAGGCGTGGTCGCGGGCCAGCTGGGCGAGAGCCACGGCACCGAGGAGGAGCCCGAAGTCACGGAGAGCGATGTCCCAGAATCCACCGGCGATGGCGAGCGTGACGATGATCACGCCGAGCCATCCGGCGACCACCCAGGCGAAGATCTTGGGATGTAGCCAGACCCCGATGCCGGCTGCGATTTCCACTATGCCCACGATGGCCATGACCGCGGTGCCGGAAACGATGTCGGTTACGAACTCGGGGAGGAACTCGGTCCAGTCGGTCATCAGATTGAAGAACTTGTCCAACCCGAAGAGGATCGGCGCCACCGTGAATCCCAGGTGGAGGATCTGGTAGGCGACACTTGAGGGGCTGGTGCGCCGGGTGGTGGCAGTGGTCGTGGTCATGGGTATCAACTCCTTCTAAAGTCGAGTCGTCTAAAACTTAGAACCGGACAGGTTGTAATGTCAAGTTGAATCTGTTTTAGAATGGAAGCATGACTAAACACGACACTGTCCCCGACGCTGACTTGGACGCGGTGGCCTCGCTGGCCGAGCCGATACGCCGTGCCCTCTATGACTACGTGGCGGGGTCGAGTGAGCCGGTTAGCCGCGACGATGCGGCCGAGGCAGTAGATGTCTCTCGTCAGGTGGCGGCCTACCACTTGGATCGGTTGGCCGACGATGGTCTTCTGGAGGTTGAGTTCCGCCGGCTCACCGGCCGGGAGGGGCCGGGGGCGGGTCGCCCTTCAAAGCTCTACAAACGTTCCGCCCGGGTTCATGAGGTGTCGATTCCGCCCCGCCGCTACGAACTCGCGGCGCGCATTCTCCTCGATGCCGCCCGCGAGGGTCATCTCGACGCCGAGGCTCTGACCGATGTGGCCCGGCGGACGGGAGAAGAGATCGGACAGGTGGGGCTTGAGGCTGCCCTGGAGTCAACCGGGTACGAGCCGGTGACCGAGGATGGCGAAACCAGATTCCGCAATTGTCCTTTCCATACTCTCAAGGATCGGGATCGGGAGACCACCTGTGGGCTCAACCTGGCGCTGGTCGAGGGGATGGTGGAGGGTTCTGGCTCGGAGACGGATGCGGTGCTGGCCCCCGAGGAGGGGTATTGCTGTGTCCGTCTCAGTCCCCCGGTGACTACCTGACCCGATCTCCCTCTAAAATTTGTGCTGTTCCATTTTAGAGTTAGGGTGTTGACAGGCGGGTGACCGGTCCACCGCTCAACTGCAATAGCCGACGACTAAGGGATCGACACAATGGCAGCCGAGACGAAGCTCAGCGGACCCGACCTCCGAGCAGACGGTATCCCGATAGAAGAGGCGAACGCCGGCGTGCTCAGTGTGGGCCATGTCGATGGCAAGCCGGTAGTCGTGGTGGCCAGCGGAGAGGGTTTTTATGCGCTGGGCGGGTCGTGCACCCACTATGGCGGGCCGCTCGCCGACGGGTTGTGCGTCGACGGTGAGATCCGCTGTCCCTGGCATCACGCCGCCTTCGACGTCAGGACCGGGGAGGCGGTGGGCGCTCCGGCGCTGAACCCGATCGCCACCTACGCGACCACCGAACGTGACGGCCGCATCTTCGTCACCGGATCCCGAGATGCCATGCCGCCGGACCGCACCCCGCCATCTCCTCCGGAGTCGGTGGTGATCGTCGGCGCCGGAGCCGCCGGTGCCGCCGCCGCCGAGAAGCTGCGGACCCACGGTTACGAAGGCCCGATCACGTTGGTGGGAGAAGAGCCGCCCATCGACCGGCCCAACGTGTCCAAGGACTACCTGGCGGGGACCGCACCGGAGGAGTGGATGCCACTGCGTTCGCCGGAGTTCTACGTCGACGCCGAGATCGAACTCGTCACGGGGAGGCGAGTCGAGAAGATCGACCCTGAGACACATACCGTGGTAATGGTCGATGGGGCGGAGCTGTCCTACGGCGCCCTACTTCTCGCCACGGGGGCCGAACCCCGCCGACTCCCAGTCCCCGGCGCCGACCTTCCTCACGTCCACTACCTACGGACCCTCGACGACAGTAAGACCATCATCGCCGCCCTGGACATCGCGACACGGGCTGTGATCATCGGCGCCGGTTTCATCGGTCTAGAGGTGGCCGCCTCGCTCCGCCACCGAGACATGGATGTCACCGTGGTCGCGCCCGAAGAGATCCCTCTCGCCCATCTCATCGGAGACACCCTGGGTCGGTTCGTCGCCGACCTGCACCGAGAGCGGGGTGTAGATCTCAGACTCGGAGTCGGGGTAAACGGAATCGGAGACAACCACGTCGAATTGGATGACGACACCCTGGTTTCCGCCGACCTGGTGGTGGTGGGGATCGGCGTCATCCCCCGCACCGGACTGGCCGAAGCAGCCGGTCTCACGGTCGACAACGGCATCGTGGTCGACGACCGGCTCCGGACCAGCGACCCCCACATCTGGGCGGCGGGTGACGTCGCCCGTTACCCAGGACCCGACGGCCGGCTGGTCCGCGTGGAACACTGGGTCCTGGCGGAGCGGCAAGGCCAGACCGCGGCCCGCAACATCCTCGGCCACGACGTCGCCTTCAGTGAGCCGCCCTTCTTCTGGAGCCAGCATTACGACGTCCCGATCAATGTCACCGGCCACCTCGACGACTGGGACGAAGAAGTAGTAGTCGGTGACCCCGATCAGCGTGACGTTCTCGTCGGCTACCGCAAGGCAGGACGGATCACCGCAGTCGCTTCGATCTACCGGGACCGAGACAATCTTCGCGCCGAGCAGGCACTCACCACCGGCGACCAGCCCACCCTCGCCGCACTATTGGAACAGTGAAGTTATGACCCGTCTTCATCGCCTGCATACAGAGCAGGGTCAGAGCCCGTGGCTCGACAACCTGACCAGGGACAGTCTCGACGACGGTTCCCTCAGCGATCTCATCGAGGCCGGGATCAGGGGAGTCACCGCGAACCCGAGCATCTTCGCCCAAGCCATGGCCGGCTCCCACGCCTACACCGCACAACTCGACGAGCTTCTCCAGGCCGGCACGCCGCTCGAAGACGC
>DASUUP010000041.1:0-11706 GCA_036373995.1 Acidimicrobiia bacterium | reverse complement strand
GCAGGAGCCTCGCCTACTCGGGTATGGACACCTGGTGGCTGCGAGCATCAGAGTTTCAACACAAGGAGCAATCAGTTGCCTGACACTGTCGTATTCGAAGATCCATCGGGAGAGCGAAAGCCGATCGAGCTCGAGAGGTTCGAAGTCCCCTCCGACCTCGACGATGCCGAGCTCCGGGAACGAAAGGTTCCCGACCCCGACCCCCACTACGTCGATCTGGGAATGCTCTATCGGTTCGCCCAGGTGGAACAGGCCCGACGCAGCGATGCCGAAGGCCTGGTGCCACTCCATGTTGCGGTCCGGGGCCACATGGGGACGGGGAAGGACCATGACATCGAACAGTTCGCCGCAGCGATGGGCCTCCCCTATTTTCGTATCCCCTTGACCGGGGAGGTGCGGGACGTGACCTTGATCGGGTCGACGCACCTACACGGTGACGGCAAGGGCGGAACCGAGAGCCGCTGGGAGGACGGAGACATCACGCGGGCGCTTCGAGGGCCGGCGCTGCTCAACCTGTCCGAATTGAACGCTGCCGGCGCCGAGACCCTGTTCGCCCTGCATGGGTTGCTGGACCGCTATGCCGCTCTCGATCTTCCCAACGGGGACACGGTTCGCCTGCGTGACGACGTCCGCATGTTCGGGACCATGAACCCAACCGACATCCGAGACTACGCCGGCACGCAGACCCTCAACAAGGCCTTCGCCGACCGGTGGGTCATCTGGGAGAAGGTCTTCCCGGGAGAGGATCAGGTGAGGGCGATGCTGGAGCGTCGCTACCCCAGCCTCAAGGACGTCTACGTCGAGGCCATCGCCCGATTGACAGTCGAGATCAACGCTTCGTTCGACGCCGCTGACACGGGAACACGGGTGGAGACGCCTCTCTCGCTCCGCTCGGTCCTCGATCGGCTGCCCACCGGTCTTCTCATCCATGCCGGCAGTGACGACCCGCTGCGCGAGGCCTGGGAAGAATTCGTCCTGCCCCAGGTCGACCGTTACGACCGCGACCACTACGAGACCGTGTGGAACGCCGTGGTCCGCAAGGGCCCGTCGGAGAAGCCGTTCTGAACGTGTCCCGGCGCGAGATCGGGCCCAACGACTCGGGGATGCTCGACGTTGGCGAAGGGCACTCGGTCTATTGGGAAACGTGGGGAGACGACGATGGGATACCCGTCGTCTTCGTTCATGGTGGGCCGGGAGGGGAATGCAGCCCCGGCCACCGTGAGCTATTCGACCCCGAGCGTCACCGCGTCGTCTTCTTCGACCAGAGGGGCTGTGGGCGAAGCACCCCATCGGCGGCCGAGCCCGACGCCGACCTCAGCGCCAACACGACTCAACACCTCATTGCCGACATGGAGATGATCCGTGATCACCTCGATATCGACCGGTGGGCCGTCTACGGGCTCTCTTGGGGCTCTGCCCTGGGCTTGGCATACTCCGAGACCCATCCCGATCGGGTCATCGGCGCGATGCTTGGTTTGGTCGGGCTGGGGAGGAGTCGCGACGTCGAGTGGATCACCGAGGGCGTGGGTCGCATCTTCGCTCCCCAGTGGGAGCGGTTCTCTTCATTCGTCCCGCCTGAGCTCTCCGATCTCCCGCTCGTCGAAGCTTACGCCAGGCTGCTGTTCCATCCCGATGCAGGGACTCGAGCGCGAGCGGCCCACGAATGGTGCATATGGGAGGACGCCCACATGGGCCTGGCCCCCGGAACAGGGCCTCGCCTCCAGGTCGAAGACCCGAAGTTTCAGCTCCAGTTCGCCCGTCTCGTCACCCATTATTGGAGCAACGCGTGCTTTCTCGGCGAGACCCAACTGATCGACGAAGCGCACCGTCTCGAGGGGATACCAGGAGTCCTGGTCCACGGGGCCCTCGACATCAGCTCTCCCATCGAAGGTCCGTGGCTCCTGTCCCGGGCATGGCCGGCCGCCGAGCTCGTTGTGGTCGAAGACGGTGGGCACGGTGGAGGTTCCCTCGTCGAAGCCTTCACGGCCGGCCTGGAAGAAGTCACTACGTGATCAACCCCGGCTACCCGGTACGTTGGGGGCACCATGGCTTATGACCTCGGAAACGAGGAGTTGCACGAACGACTACGCAGTCTCATCGCCGACAGCTCCGAAAATGGAAACCAGGACCTCATCGAAGAGTTGATCGTCACTGCACTCAAGCTGCATCGCGACGGTGCGACGCGGGGTGACCTGAAGCTGATCAATACCGCGGTGAAAGAGATGCGCTACTCCAATCTCGTCTTCAGCCGTCATGACGAGCCAAAGGTGACGATCTTTGGCTCGGCGCGTACCCCGGAGGACGACCCCAACTACGTGCTGACCGTGGAGTTCGCCGCAATGATGGCGAGCCACGGCTGGGGAATCATCACCGGCGCCGGCCCGGGGATCATGGAGGCCGGAGCCAAGGGCGCCGGCACCGAGAACTCCTTCGGGGTGAACATCCGGCTCCCCTTCGAAGCCTCCGCCAACGAGTACCTCGCCGATGGCCGGACGGTGAACTTCAAGTACTTCTTCACTCGAAAGCTCGGTTTCGTGAAGGAATCACAGGCCTTCGTCATAATGCCCGGTGGTTTCGGCACACTCGACGAGGCGTTCGAGCTGATCACACTCATTCAGACCGGCAAGTCGGATCTCCATCCAATAGTCCTGCTCGAGGCCGAAGGCACCGGCTACTGGGAGCCCCTCATCGGGTTCACTACGAAAATCCTCCTCGGGAAGGGAATGATCTCCGATTCGGATCTCGCCCTCTTCCTGGAAACGACCGACCCGCTCGAGGCCTGCAATCACATCCTCAAGTTCTACACCAACTACCACTCCCAACGCTTCACGGCAGGAAAGCTGATCCTGCGCCTACGTCAGGCGCCCACGGACGAAGAGCTGGCCGGCCTCAACGAAGACTTCTCGGACATCGTCGTCGAGGGCGAGATAGAACGCGTCGAGCCGAATCAGGCGGAGATCGAAGATGAGGACGCTCTCGACATGGATCGCATCACCTTCTACTTCGATCGACGTCACTTCGGGCGTCTCCGCCAGCTCATCGATCGCCTCAACGACCTGGCCAGCCTCCCCGAAACCACGGAAATCCCCCACGGAATCAGCGAAGAGCAGGCAGAAAGACCCTGGTGAGAGCCTGCCTCTCTTGGTGCTTTCCACAGATTGCCTATTAGAATTGCCTGGTGCGCGACATCCTCTCAGATCTCGTAGCGGAACAGCAGTTCCTGGATCAATCCCTGCAGAGAATTCCCATCAAGGTGTGGGATCTCGTGACGCCGAACAAACCGTGGACCGTTCGGGACACCATCGCCCACCTGGCCGACTTCGAAGATCTCGGCGCGGACGCGGTCCAGGATGGAGATCGCATCAAGGAGTGGCAGGCGGCCACCGACATCGAGCCCCTTCGTCAGGCTCCGATCAAGAAGGGCCGCAACATGCGACCCCAGGATGTGATCGAATGGTGGCGCGGCGGCAGGGCCAAGGTCGTCGAGCCCCTCTCCCACATGAGTGGTGAGGATCGACTCCCCTGGATCGCCGGCGACATGAGCGCACGTACCTTCGCCACGTTCCGCTTGACCGAGACCTGGCTGCACGGTCTCGACATCTATGAGACCCTCGGCATCGAGGTCGAGGACACTCCCCGGATACGCCACGTGTGCTGGTTTGGCTGGAAGACTCTCCCCTACGCCTTCAAGCAGGCAGGCGAGCACTACGAGCCGGTGCGGGTCGAAGTCATCGGGCCTGGCTACTCGAAGTGGGTGTACGGCCCAGAGGACACCGACCAGCTGATCAAGGGCTCGGCATCAGACTGGGCTCGCCTCGCCGTGCGACGCATCGAGTTGAAGGAAACCCGGCTCAAAGTCACCGGCGAGCACGCCGAGAAGGCTGTCGCGCTGGCCCAGACTTTCCTGTGACCGAACGCCTCCCCCGGCTCGTGGGGATGGTTCACCTGCTCCCCCTTCCTGGCTCGCCGCGGTTCGGCGGCTCGATCGATGAGGTCGTCGACACCGCTGTTGCTGACGCCCGAGTGCTGACCGATGCCGGGTTCCCGGCCCTGATGGTGGAGAACTTCGGGGATGTGCCGTTCTACACTGATTCCGTGCCGCCGGAAACCGTTGCCGGGATGACGGTCGCCGTTTCCGCTGTGGCCGCGACCGGGGCACCAATGGGGGTCAACGTCCTCCGCAACGACGGGATGAGTGCGCTCGGGATCGCCGCAGCCACCGGGGCACGGTTCATCAGGGTCAATGTCCTCACAGGTGTCATGTACACCGATCAGGGCCCGATCACCGGCCACGCCGCAGAGCTGCAACGCCGCCGCGCCGGCTTGTGTCCCGACGTGGAGATCTGGGCCGATGTGATGGTCAAACACGCCACACCGCCACCCGGTTTGGAGCCGGGCCAATCGGCTGAGGACACGGTGGAACGCGGTCTGGCCGACGCAGTCGTGATCTCGGGTCCGGGCACCGGCGCCGAGCCTGATCAGGCACAGGCCCGACAGATCCGGGACGCGGTCCCAAGAGAGGTTCGGATCGTCGTGGGCTCCGGCGCGACGACGGACAACCTCGATGCCTTGTTGGGTGTGGCAGACACTTTCATCGTGGGGTCGAGCATCAAGGTCGACGGTGAGGCAGCCAACCGCCCCGACCCTCTGAAAGCCAAGGCATTCGTCGAGAAGGCAGCGGAGAGAGGACTTCTGTGACCATCAAGACCACGACTGACGGCGGGGTGGCAAGGGTGACCCTCGCCGACGCGGGCACCCGCAACGCAATCACGGGGGAGGAGACCATCGAAGAGCTCCTCGACGCCCTCCACGACGCCGAGATCGATCCCGACACGACGGTCGTGATCATCGACGCCGAGGGCCCCGCTTTCTCGTCGGGCGGCAACGTGAAGGACATGGCCGCCAAGGAAGGGCTCTTCTCGGGCTCACCCGTCGAGATGACCGAGAAGTACCGCGACACAATCCAGCAGCTCACGCGGTTCCTCGCCACGACGGATCTGGTGACTATCGCGTCGGTGAACGGACCCGCCGTCGGAGCGGGATTCGATCTCGTGCTCGGCTGTGACCTGCGCCTCGGCTCGCGCAACGCCCGCTTCGCCCATACCTTCATAGAGATGGGGATCATCCCCGGTGACGGCGGCGCATGGCTCCTGCCTCGCGTGATTGGATGGCAGCGCGCCACGGAGCTCGCATTGACCGCTCGATCCATCGGGGCCGCCGAGGCCGAGAAATACGGCGTCCTGCTGGAGGTGGTTCCCGAGGACAAGCTGGCGTCCCGGACGATGGAGTTGGCCCAATCGATCGCGTCCAAGCCTGCTCCGGCTGTGATCATGGCGAAGAGACTGCTCCGACAGGCGAGGAGCATGGACCTGGACGGATTTCTCGAGCTCTCAGCCGCCTTGCAGGCCATCGCCCACACCACACCCGAGCACACCTCGGCCGTGGACGCCTACGTCGAGAAACTCCAGAAGAGCTGACTGACATCACCGCCGCCGGCTGACTCCGAACCCGGCTTCGTACAGCATCTCAGCGTGGCGGACCACCGGGTAGACCTCGACCAGCCCGCTGGCGACGCACACGTCATCCCTGGTGTGGGGTTTCGCGATGGGCGTCACCGGCGATTACGAAGATGAGACCATCGACTTATCCACAACTGGGCTAGTCCTGACGAGACTCTCTTTGGTGGTAGTGGTATGAAAGAGCTTGCCAACGAATTCCTCATCAAAGTGATGGAAGACGTCATCGAGGACCTGCACGGGCACGTTCACCGGGTATCCAACCTGTCTGTGGACCTGGGACGCGGCCTCGACTTGGGCGATGACGACCTCGATCGCCTCGCACTCGCCGGGGTCCTGCACGACGTCGGCAAGATCCACATGGATCCCGGCATCCTCGGCAAGCCCGGACCTCTCGACCCATCCGAGCGTGATCTCATGGAGCGTCATCCCGAGCTCGGTTTCGCCATGACCCGCAACCGCCTCGACGCCAAGATCGCGGAGGCAATCCTCTATCACCACGAGCGATTCGACGGTCAGGGATACCCATTCGGCCTCGCCGGCGATGCCATCCCGATACTCAGTCGCATCGTCCTCGTGGCAGACGCCTTCGACGCGATGACGTCCAAGCGTGCCTATCAGCCGGCGCTCCCCACCGACTTCGCCGTCAACGAGATCCAACGCAACGCCGGCTCACAATTCGATCCCGCCGTGGTTGAGATCTTCCTCGAGCTGGCGGAAGTCGACGCTCTGCCCCTGGAGCTCTCCGCCTGAATCGGGCACTCTGGGGAGCCTCAATCCTCGCAGGACTCGCCTGTATCGCCGCAGAGAACAATCCAGAAGTTCGGGATCTCCAGCGTCCGCTCGTCTCCATTCAACGAGTAGTTGATTCGGAATCCCTGGATGACCCCACCCTCGGGTCCTGTGCGCTTGGCACCAAGTACCACCTGATTCATCGAACCGCCGCACGCGGAGGCGACCACTCCCTCCTCGATCGGCACCATCATCGATCCCTCTGCAATGTCCTGGGGTGGGAACCCGTGCGCCGACCCCACGCCTTCGGCACCGATCAGCAAGACGGCACCGATGCACCGAGCCGAACCCTCGACCTCGAGGGCGTTTCTGTCATACCTGGTTTGTAGCTTGATGGGTGGAGGGTGTTGAGAAAGAAGTCTGTCACCGGTGGCAGATAGGTTCGGTGGCATGGGGAGGAAGCGATGAGTGCTATCCATTCTGCACTCGATGAGATGTTTGCGGTCGACGACAGCGACCTGTCGGAGTTGGCTGCGGACGTGGCCGAATTGTCGCACGTCGCCCAAATGGTCGACGTGTTACGAAGCCGCAAGACCAGAAGCCTGTCCGACCGGGGTGGCCACCACCAGCTTGGCTATTCGTCACCAACCGCCTTTCTGGTGGATCAGACGGGGATGTCTCCGGGGCGTGCCAAACGAATCATCTCCTACGGGAACGCCAAAGAGAAGGCACCGTACCCTCATCAGGCGTGGGTCGAGGGCCGGTTGTCCACCGACCAAGCCCAACATCTGTTCCGTGCTGCCGAAGCCCTACCTGACGTCTACCCCGACGCCGAACAACGGCTGGTCGACATCGTCGAAGGTCTCGACTCAGTGGACACTGGCAAAGCCGTCGGATACTGGTGGCAATCCGTGGACGGCCCCGGCGACGTCGACGCCGAAACCCGGTGGGCACGTCGAGGCGTCTCCCTCTCCCGCAGCATGGGCGGCATGCGGGAGAGTCGACGGCTGGTTGACCGACCTAGCCGGAGAAGCCTTCGAAGCAGTCCTCGACGCCAACGCGGGGCCACCCCGTTACGGCGACACCCGCACCCCCCGGCAACGACGCCACGACGCCTTGGAGAACCTGTGTCGGGATTGGCTGGATAATGGCACCATCCCAATTGTGGGTGGGGAGAAACCGCACATCGTCCTCCACGCCGACCTGAAAGCCTTGCAGGGTATCGCCGGTGGGCTCCACGAAACCGAAAACGGGAACATCGTCGACATCGAGACGCTACGGATGATCGCCTGTGACTGTTCTGTCACCCGCATCGTGTTAGGTCCCGAATCAGAAGTGTTGGACGTCGGTAGGAAAACCAGGGTGTGGAGCCCAGCACAACGACGTGCCATCATCGCCCGGGACCGACACTGTCGGGGCCCGGGCTGTAAGGGCAGACCACGGCACTGCGACATACACCACGAACAACACTGGGCCAGTGGCGGAGAAACCTCGGTAGACAAAGGCAAACTCTCTGCCGGCCCTGTCATACCCAGGAACACCTCAAAGAACGGTTCCGAAAACGACTCCGAATCTAGGGGTGAGCCGCGGGCCCTCACCCCGGAGCGATTTCCAAGCAGCTCCCGGACGGCACGCCGCGCCATGTCCGCAAACACCAGGTTCGTCTCCGCAACGACGGAAGCCCATCTGCGTCATCGTCGCTGAGCGCGACTGTCGTCCAGATATTGCAGGAGCTCATGGGCTGCCAGCTCGATCTCCTTGTGCTCCCACTCGGCGGCTCGATAGTGGCAGGCGATGATCCCCATCCTGTGGAGACGACGGAAATCGCCCAACACGAAGGCATATCGGGACTTCGTCTCCGGTGTCGCACCCGCGGTGAGCCCGAGATGCCATGAGGCATACTCATCCCAGTCGTGATCCTCGAGAAAGGCGTCTTCCATCGCGGCGTCGGGCTGGACGTCGCTCCACCGGCTGCGCAAGACGTACTGACGGGCATCGATCAGCTGGCGCGCCTTCTCTACCCCGTCTGGATTGACTTCGTACTTGGCCATATTGGAAGGGATACCCAACGGCGACGACCCGCAACCGATCCCGGTCGGTAGTTGTCACCAACCCCTGATACCTTCGAACCGTGAGCGCTCTCGACTCCTTCTCCCCCGCCACGAGAACCTGGTTCGAGGCCTCGTTTGCCGCGCCGACGCGAGCCCAGTCCGAGGGGTGGCCGGCGATCGCATCCGGGGAACACACCCTGATACATGCACCAACCGGATCCGGGAAGACCCTCGCCGCCTTTCTATGGACACTCGACCGACTGCTGAGCGAGCCCGTTCCGGACAGGGCGGAACGGTGCCGTGTGCTCTACATCTCACCTCTGAAGGCGCTCGCGCACGACGTCGACCGCAATCTCCGGGCGCCTCTCGCCGGAATCCGCCACGCTGCGGGAAGACTCGGCAACAGCCCTCTCCCCGAGCTCGACACGTTCCTCCGCACCGGGGACACGCCCCAGGAAGACCGGCGGAGGATGGAGCGGAACCCACCCGACATCCTGATAACCACCCCGGAGTCGCTCTATCTCATGCTCACCTCGGCGGTGCGCTCCACCCTGCGCACGGTGCGTTGGGTGATCGTCGATGAGGTCCACGCCGTCGCCGGCAGCAAACGCGGCGCTCACCTGGCACTCTCGTTGGAGCGTCTCGAGGAGATCACCGACGTCCCACCGCAACGAGTCGGCCTTTCGGCAACGCAGCGGCCGCTCGAGACCATCGCGGAGTTCCTGGGCGGCGGAACCGTCGGAGAAGACGGCTGGGCTCCACGCCCGGTGACCGTGATCGACGTTCCCCAGGACCGCGGCCTCGAGGTCGAGATCGTCGTCCCTGTCGAGGACATGAACGAGCCCGGTGAGCCCGATCCCCTCGATCCGGACACGACACCGACCCGATCGATATGGCCTGCCGTCTACCCCGAACTGCTCGATGAGATCAATCGGCACAATTCGACGATCGTCTTCGCCAACTCGCGCCGGCTCGCCGAGAGAGTCTGCTCGGAGATAAACAACCTGGCCGGTTCGGAGATTGCGAGAGCCCATCACGGCTCCGTGGCTCGGGAGCAGCGTCTCGAGATCGAGGAATCCCTCAAGAGAGGGGAGCTGAAGGCGGTGGTGGCCACTTCATCGCTGGAGCTCGGCATCGACATGGGCGCGGTCGATCTCGTGCTCCAGATCGAGGCCCCGACGTCCGTGGCCTCGGGCCTGCAGCGAGTTGGACGGTCGGGCCACCACGTCGGTGGGGTGTCCCGGGCGAAGATATTCCCCAAGTACCGGGGTGATCTCCTCGTGTCGACGGTCGTCTCCCGGCAGATGCAGGACCGCAAGGTGGAATCGACCAAGATCCCGGCGAACCCTCTGGACGTCCTGTCCCAACAGCTCGTCGCCCAAACCGTTTCGTCTGATACGACCGCCGACGACCTCTACGCGATGACCCGGAGGGCCGCCCCGTACAAGGAGTTGAGTCGAGCCGTATTCGACGAGACCCTCGACATGCTGAGCGGACGCTATCCATCCGACCTATTTGCCGAGTTGCGCCCACGTCTCAATTGGGACCGGGCTACCGGAGAGGTGACGCCCAGGCCGGGCGCCCGACAGTTGGCCGTCACCAATCCAGGCACGATCCCCGACCGCGGCCTCTACCGGGTGACCCTCCCCGACGGGAGCCGGGTGGGGGAACTCGACGAGGAGATGGTCTACGAGTCCCGAGAGGGCGACACCTTCCTCCTCGGCTCCAGCGCGTGGCGCATCAGCCAGATAACCCACGACAAGGTCGAGGTCGTGCCCGCACCCGGCGACACCGCGGCCCGCATGCCTTTCTGGCACGGTGACACTCTGGGAAGACCCTTGGAGACAGGAAGAGCCGTCGGCAGGTTCATCAGAGAGACCACCGCCCTCGATCCGGGGGAGGCTTTCGAGGCTCTGCGCGAGACCTTCGGTCTCAACGACTTCGCCGCATCCAACCTGATCGCATATCTCGAAGAGGAGCGGGAGGCGACTGGTGTCATCCCGAGCGACCAGACGATCGTCGTGGAGCGCTTCCAGGACGAGATCGGCGACTGGCGCCTCGTTTTGCTCTCCCCACTGGGCGCTCGGGTTCATGCTCCCTGGGCGATGGCCCTCCGCCATCGTTTCCGGTCCCGTTATGGGGCGGATGTCGATGCCATTTGGTCCGACGACGGTATCGCTTTCCGGTTCGCCGACGCAGACGAGCCACCTGGCGCCGACGACCTCCTCCTGGACCCCGAGGAGGTGGAGGCTCTCCTGGTCGAGCATCTGGTGGACACCGCCCTGTTCTCTGCCCGCTTCCGCGAAGCTGCTGGCCGGGCCCTGCTCCTCCCCCGCCGACGACCCGGTGAACGCACGCCACTCTGGCTGCAACGACGCCGCTCTGCCGACCTCCTCGGTGTCGCCAAGCAATTCGGGTCGTTCCCGATCCTCCTCGAGGTCTACAGGGAGATCCTCCAGGACGACTTCGACCTCCCGGCACTCCAGGACGTGCTCGTCGACATCCGGTCCCGCAAGATCAGGGTTGTCCCGGTCGAAACCTCCAGCCCGAGCCCCTTCGCGTCGTCCCTCCTCTTCTCGTTCATCGCCGCCTACATGTACGAGGCCGACACGCCTCTGGCCGAACGCAGGGCCGCGGCACTCACCCTCGACCGCGACCTTCTCCGAGAGCTTCTCGGCGAGGGAGAGCTCCGCGACCTCATCGACCCCGAAGTCGCTGCCGGCGTCGAGCTCGAACTGCAGAGGCTCACCGAGAATCGCCGAGTTCGGCATAGAGACGGGATTCACGACTTGCTTCGCGACCTGGGTCCGCTCAGTCGAGACGACATCGAGGTCCGAACCGACAGCGTCGACGTAGGCAGTGCTCTGATCGATCTGCAGGAGTCGAGACGGGTCATCGAGATCGTGATTGGGGGCGAATCGAAGTGGGCGGCGATCGAGGACACGGCGCGGCTCCGAGATGCCCTGGGTGTGCAACCGCCGCCGGGCGTTCCTCACACATTCCTGGAACCGGTCGAGGACCCGCTCGGCGACGTGGTCGGGCGGTATGCCCGCACTCATGGCCCGTTCCTGGCATCCGAGGCGGCCTCGGCTCTCGGACTCCCCGTCGGCGTGGTCGAGACCGCGCTGAAACACCTCGAACAGTCCTCCCGTGTCGTCGAGGGGGCCTTCCGACCTGGTGGCGCCGGACGGGAATGGGTGGATGAAGCCGTCCTCAAACGTCTCAAGCGCCGTTCTCTCGCGGTCCTGCGGTCGGAGATCGAGCCTGTCGAAGCCACTGCGCTCGCCAGGTTCGAAGTCGCCTGGCAAGGCATCTCACCGGATCCTCCCAGAGGCCCAAGCGCCCTGGCCGACGCCATTCACAAACTCACGGGCACTCCGATCCCGGCCTCGACCCTCGAACGCGAC
>DASUUP010000040.1:0-6172 GCA_036373995.1 Acidimicrobiia bacterium | reverse complement strand
CGCGAGCTGCGCTCCGCTCGGGCGGTCGGTTGGTGGAGGTGGGTGCTCTCGGCGGAATCGCCTACCAAGTCGGACAGGATCTCGAGAGCAAGGTCGAATGGCCCCTGCTACCTCTCATCACCGGGCTCGGAGGGTTCGGATTCGTCGCGACCCGTTTGGCGAAGGAGCTGGAGACGCGGCAGGGCGTAGTACAGAGATGGACCGACCACGACACGCCGGCCTCGCTCCCGGCTTCGCTGGCGATAGGGCTCGGCGTCGCCGTCAGCGGCCGTCTCATGGGAAAGGGATTCCTCACCTCCCGGGGTTCGCTTGCCGGCTACATGGGTGGTGAAGGTGGCCCCGAGCTGGTCGGCCGTCTGATGAACGCCGGCATGTGGGCCACGGGAGCCGCCTCGCTCTACGGAGCCGTCGTGTCCAGACTTGCCCAGCACAACGGGAAGGTGGAGGCCAATTTTGGCACCCCACCGAGCAACGAGTTCGTCTCTGGGGGTCCAAACAGCGTCTCGCCTTTCGAGGAACTGGGAGTTCAGGGCCGGCGTTTCGTCACCGAGGTCGTCCCACCCGACGTTATCGATGAGACGTTGGGTGAGTCGGGGGCCGTGCACCCGGTGCGGATCTACGTGGGTGTCGAGTCCGAGCCGCTGTATGCCACCGGGAGGTCGGAGCTCGCTCTGCAGGAGATGGAACGTCTTGGGGCGTTCGACCGGAAGTATCTCCTCCTGGTTTCCCCGACCGGAACCGGTTGGGTCGATCACACGGTCACTGAGACGGCAGAGATACTGGCACGAGGGGACATCGCCACCGTCTGCATTCAGTACGGGAGAGCCCCCTCCTTTCTCGAGATACAGGGCGTCTCGCTGGGCAGGGCCCAGTTCCGCCAGTTGTTGTGGGGTGTGCGTCAGCGTCTCACCGGCGTCCCGAAGGAGGATCGGCCCCGTGTCCTCGTGTTCGGCGAGAGCCTGGGGGCATGGTCTAGCTCCGATGTCATCATGCACCTAGGGATTGCAGGTTTCGACCACTACGGCATCGAGAACGCTCTCTGGTTCGGTCTGCCCGGACTGGCCCGTTGGTCCCGGACCGGGATGCGCGAGGGGCGCAACCCTCTGACCCCTGAAGGAACTGTTGCCGCATTCGATCGTTTCGAGCAATACGAGGTTCTGAGCGCATCAGAGAAGCGGGCGCTGCGTGCCGTCATCGTCGACCACGACAACGACCCGATCTCCCAGATGTCGCTGCGCCTGGCTGTGAAGCGACCGCCATGGCTGAACGGCGACCCTAGACGCAATGTTCCCGAAGGCATGCGGTGGCAGCCGGTGATCACTTTCATACAGGTGGTCGTGGATGCGATGAACGCAATGGTGATCACCCCTGGCGAGTACAAGTCATTCGGGCACGACTATCGCGCCGACACCTTGGACTTTGTCGCCGCCGCCTATGACCTCCCCGCCATTGAGCCCGAGCAAAGAGATTCGATTCACGAGACCTTGGTCAGACGCGAGCTGGACCGAGCACGGCGGATCAGGGCTGATACGGGCGAGCAAGACTCGATCGTCCCGAGCGAGGTCAGCGGTTCGATTCAGTGACGGACCCGTCCACTTGTTGGCCGCAGTGAGGGCAGGTATCCGGGCGTTCGTCTTCGATGTGTCTCCCGCATGCCAAGCAGATGGCGTCCAGATGACATGCCGCGTCGCCCATGGGCCCAGGATAGGGCGGTCCTAGCGAGGTCTTCCCCTGACTCTGGGGAAGCGGGGAGGGCGATGTCGATAACAAGCGTCCTTGGAGTTGTACCGGCTGAGCTTGGTGTCGCAGCCCTCGTGGCTGCATGTGCGTTCTTCATCCGTCGTCTTGGGCTTCTTCCCGGTGTTGTTGGGGATGCGCCCGACGATCGTCGGTGTGTCCTGTGTCACGGCCGGGAGATACCCGGCGCAGAATCGGGCCAAACCTGGGTTGTTTCGCCAGAGTGCGCTCCGGGTAGATCCTTATTCGTATCCGATCCGATTTGAATGAGGAACGTGGAGTTCATGTCACCGCAAACCCGTGAAACCGTCGAGAGAGCCGCCTATGCGGCCGTGGGAGCACCTGTTGCCGCCATCAGGGCGTTGGGCGCTCGAATCTCTGATGTGCGCAAAGCACTGGAGTCGTCACGCAAGGAGATGAGCGACGACCTCGCTGCAGAGTTCAACGAGTGGATTGCCGAAGGCGAGAATTTCATAGAACGAGCCATGGAAAGGGTTCGCTCCACCGGAATGGTCGAAGAGCTGAGAACAGCCGTCGAATCGACTCGCAAGTCCGCAGAGATCGGTGTCCGCAAGGCGACCCGGACCATCGACGAGGGCCTCGATGTAGTCGTGCCCGATACCGATTTGACTCGAATCAACGGAATCGGCGACAACTACGAGGCCAAGCTCGTGAAGGCCGGGGTGACAGGTGTGGCTGACTTCCTCAGTGCCACCGGCACCGGGGAGGACATCGCCAAGCTCGCCGAGGTCACCGGTTTCTCGTCGGGCACGATCGAGTCATGGCGCGATCAGGTCGATCTCTCCCGGGTCGACGGAGTCGGCGGCGCATACCAGCGTTCGCTGCGACGCGTCGATGTGTGGACGGTGAGCGAGCTGAGCAAGGCCGATCCTGAGGAGCTCACGAAGCGTTTGGGCTCGATCGACACACCCGATTCGCCCGAGCAGACGCCCTCCATCTATCAGGTGAGGCAGTGGGTCGCCCAAGCCAAGTCACTCACCAGCAGTAGCTGACGGTCCACCACGGGAAGACCTCACCCGACTTCCGCGACACATGCGGTCGCCATTAACCTGAGAGTCTCCCCGCGCTCGTAGCTCAATTGGATAGAGCGTCTGACTACGGATCAGAAGGTTGGGGGTTCAAGTCCTCCCGAGCGCGCAACACGAAACCTGGCATCTACCAGGAAAAATGCACGAAATGGCCTTCCGATTGCGGGAGGCCATTTCGATGCAGAGATGGCGATGTATGTCGGATGTATGTAGTCTCGGTTGCATGCCGTGGAAGCAGACGGGTCATCCGACTGTCCAGAAACAACGCGATCGTTGGGTTGTGCGTGTTCCAGGCATCGATACCAAGACTGGAAAGCGTCGGCCACGACAGATCGGCACCTTCAAATCTCGCCGCTCGGCGCAGTCCGCAGCCACGTCTTTTGCGGCCTCCGGTGGCCTCGCCACTGATCGTGAGTCGATTGCGCACCTCGTCGGCCGATGGGTGGACGGCAAGATAGATGTGTCGAACAAGACTCGTCAGCAGTATCGATGGGCGGCCGGCCACATCAACGCGGGCTTGGGTGGGGTCCGCGCCGACCAGCTCGAGAGAGATGACATCGCTCGTTGGCTCGAAGGTCTAGCGGAGGAAGGGCGACTCTCGCGTCGCAGCATCCAGATCATCCGAATGGTGTTGCGAGCGTCTCTCGACGACGCGGTCGCGGTCGGAGACCTCCGTCGCAATCCGGCTGCTCGCGTCGCAATGCCGCGTCACGTGTCCAAGACTGCGCCCGAGCCCGAATCAGTGGTGTGGACCGAACACCAGGTCCAGCGATTCCTCAAGGCGATCGAGGAACATCGCTGGGAAGGTCCCCTCCGGTTGACTGTCCTCTACGGCCTCCGACGGAGCGAACTCCTCGGCCTGCGATGGAAGGCGGTGAACCTACGAAAGGGGTCCGTCCGCATCGAACGTGGAGTGGTCGACGTGGCGGGCCGGCCAGAGTGGAGCGAGGGCAAGAACGAGCGATCTCGTCGGACCATCCCCATCGACAAGGAAACAGCCAGCGCATTGAGCGGCCATCGACGGTTCCAGGCCGAGGAGCGATTGGCTGCCGGCCCCGAGTGGGAAGACAACGACCTGGTCGTCGCTACCAGGAGCGGTCGAGTGGTGTCGCCCCGCAACTTCGACACCACCTTCGCTCGACTGGTCTCCAAAGCTGGTGTCCCGCGCCTCTCGTCTCATGGCCTTCGACATACCGCGGCGACACACATGGTCCGCCATGCCTCAGACATCGGAGAGATCAGGGCTGCAGCTGACATCCTCGGCCACAGCCCCGACATGCTGATGAAGACCTACGCCCACGTACTACCTGAGTCGGTCCGTACCGTCACCGAGAAGATCGCCAAGAGAGGTTCCTCCAAGTCCTCGGGTTGACCGATCTGATAGCGCACGCGCTGGTGAAAGGGCTCGTGTCAAGCTATCCTGACAACTATGAGCATGTTCGATGTCGATGTTCTGTCTCAGGACCCGTTGGATGCCCTGGGGGAACTGTCTCGGGCTGGGTCCGAGCTTGAGACGCTGCTCCGTGACCGTGTCGCTGCTGCCCGTCGTCAAGGTGCGACCTGGGAGGAGATCGGTGACCGGCTCGGCATGACGCGGCAGGCTGCATGGGAGTACTACACACGAGACGTGCGTCGAATCCTCGACGAGTCGGTCGAGAGCCCTGAAGAGCTGACAGAGGAGGAAGCGCTCCGTCTGGCAACAGACGAAGTGGCAGAGATCCGCCGCCGCCGTCGGCGCCGCAGCGGGTCCTGAGTCACAGGCCGGTGCGTGCCGTTCTCGACTCCAACGTGCTGATATCGGCAGCCATCACCAGAGGTACCACCCGTCGGATCGTCCAGGATTGGTTTGAACGGGAGTCATTCGAGTTGATCGTCTCAGAGTCGATCCTCGCCGAGGTTGCGGCCGTTCTCCTCGAACGGGACCAGATGCGACGATGGATCAGCATCGAGGATGCTCGCCTCTATGTCGAGCGGCTTGCCACCACGGCAGATGTGCGCACTGATCCGCCAGGAGGTCCACCACTCACCCGCGACCCCGATGACGACTTCGTCATCTACCTCGCTCGCGAGCAGAACGCCGACGTGATCGTGTCAGGTGACAGGGATCTCCTGGAATGGTCGGAACAGACACCACCGATCGTCACCCCCGCTTCGTTCCTGCAACTACTCGACGAAGGACACTGAAGCTGGGCGTCACCCACCGGCCAACTCAATCCGGCTGGCCAGCACCTTTGTCTCGCGGTTCTGCGATCTTGGCTCGGGCGTCGGGTGGGTATGTGAAGTCGTCGTCGTGGGTGTGTTCGGCGATGAAGCCTCTGATGCCCACGGCACGGAGGTGGTCGAAGAACCGCCCGTATTCGTCGGCCAGGTGGTCGAGGTTGTCGGAATAGTCATCGAGTAGTGCCGTGAGGAGTTGCTTGCGGCGCTCGCGGTAGGTGATGCGGGTCGGCGGCTTCTCACCGGTGATGGCCTCCATAGTGCGTTCTCGTTCGGTGGGTTCTCGGATCCCGAGATCGGCGAACCGCTCGTAAACGGATTCGAGTTGGTCTTCTGTCCCGAGCACGACTTCGTAGAGCTGGTTGATCCTCTTGTGGGCCCGGTCGAGATGGCGGCGGTCGTCTGGTGGGGGCAGGTAGAACCAGATGAGAGGCAGGTCGAAGGCGAGAGCGAAGGCGAGTGTTTCTTGCGCGTCGAACTCTCGGTTGCGGTCTCCGTCCCAGGCTCGTTCGATGGCCGATATGGACGCTTGGGTGAGCCGCATCCCCAGATACGGTTCGAGCTGGTCGGCGGCCTCTTCCTGGGTCCATCCTCGTAGCTCTCGGGCGGCCCGGAAGTTGTAGGCGACCACCTGGTTGAGGTTGACCTCAGCGGTTTCGGGCTCTTCTTGTTTGCGTTGTCGTGCCATCCGCCTCGCCGATGTTACACGTTCCACTAGTTGTGTGCTCATTGCGTTGACGCAGTTTCTAGAGTACTATTCATAGCCTATGGAGTCACTGAGCACAGATGGTGTCAAGACTCTTCGGTTGCCGCTGCTATTGACCGTGGAGGAGGCGGGGACTCTGTTGCGGATCGGTCGCACTAAGGCGTATGCGATGGCGCGGGAGTGGCGGGAGACAGACGGCCGGTCGGGGTTGCCTGTGATCGACCTGGGCCACGTTCTCAGGGTGCCCCGGCATGCTCTCGAGGAGATGGTCGGGGTTCAGCTTGTCGACGAGATCCCGGTCGAATCCGAACCATCCACCAACTCGGAGCCACGAACTCGACCGAATCAGCGTCGACCCCGTACTTCTGACCAGCTCGACCTCTTCGACACCACTGACGACTGAGAGGCCACGGCCGATGACCACACCGTTACTCACCGACATTGAGGCCAGGAGTCACAGACG
>DASUUP010000039.1:0-5909 GCA_036373995.1 Acidimicrobiia bacterium | reverse complement strand
ATGGCCACCTTCTTGGTGAGAGGATTCGAACTGGCCGTCGCAGGTTCCGGGCCGTTCACCGACATCTCCGGTAACACCCACCAAGCCGACATCGACGCCCTGGCCGCCTCCGGGGTCACCAAAGGCTGCAACCCGCCGGACAACACCCTCTACTGTCCCGACGACCCGGTGACCAGAGCCCAGATGGCATCCTTCCTGATCCGGGCCATCGACCTCACCAATGGTGGCACCACCACAACCACCACCAGCCCAACAACCACCACCACCAGCCCAACAACCACCACCACAAGCCCAACAACCACCACCACAAGCCCAACAACAACCACCACAAGCCCAACCATCCCGTCTGACCCGTGGAGCATTGCTCCCACCGACATGCCCACCGGCTTGCTCGATTCCGGCCACGCCGTGCTCGGTAACTTTCTTTACCTCGCCGGGGGCAAGACCAGCCCCACCGATCGGGTGACGACCTTCCAGCGCTACGACATGGCCAACAACACATGGGACACCTTGGAGGAGATCCCGGGCATGCCACGTGAGGATCCTGTCCTCGTCGCTCATGACGGACTCATTTACATCTTCGGCGGTGCCACGACGACGTTCAACAGTGGCGACACGGTCACCGCCGCCGTCTACGACCCAAGCACAGACGACTGGAACGACCTGGACATCACCGATCTTCCCGCAGGCCGGACCGCCGCAGCGGCGGTGTCATGGAAAGGAGAGATCTGGATCATCGGCGGCTTCGATGTAGATAGCAACACGCTCAACGCGGTCCTCATTTACGAGCCGGCGGACGAGGGTGTCGTCGACCCGTACTCCAGCGGACCACCCCTCCCCTCGGCCCGCGATAACGCCAGCGTGGCCATCCAAGACGACGCGACCAACACCCGCCTCTACGTGATGGGAGGACGCGCCGGCGCAACCACTCATTCCACCGTCTGGATGCTCGATATAACAGACGACGGCTGGAGTCCCAGATCCGCCATGCCAACGGCACGTCGATCCTTCGTCGCTGCAACGGTCGACGGCATGATCCAGGTGTTCGGTGGGGAAAACGAAGCAGGTGTCGTCGCCACCGTCGACGAGTACGACCCCGTGGCCAACACATGGACGACCCTGACCGGACATGACTGGCCCAACCCCCGCCACGGACCCTCGGGCGGGCAGGCATTGGTGGGAAGCGACGAGACCGTGTTCCTGGTGGGTGGAGACACTCAGCCCGGCGCCAACAACGTCACGTCCGCCAACGACTCGTTCATCCGGGCCCACGCTCCCTGAGATCCAAACGCAACGACGGCATCAGCTCGACAGATCGATTGAGCGTGTGAGTGAGACAATCTCGAGTGTTCGGTGCCCGAGTGTCTTGTTGTTCTCGACGGCCCTTGTCCGAGGCAAGCTTTGGGCTAACACTCGCGGAGGGTCCTACGTGCCGGGAGATACGACCCTGTCGACCCAGCTTCGATCTGCCGGCAACAGCATTCGCCAGCCCAAAGGCCCGGACTCGCGAGATCCCCCGACCGGTACACTGGTGATATGGCGGATGAGTTGTCCAAGGGTCGCACCGATCTGCTAGTTGCGCCCGATTTCATCGTGATTGGCGCACAGCGGGGCGGCACCACATGGATGCAAAGGCGTCTGATCGAACACCCAGAAGTGTTTGTGCCAGCTTGGCGAACCGATGACATCTTCCTGGACGCTGATGCCATGTCTGGTCATCACGACGAACCCGTTGTCGGCGTGTTTGACGCAACGCTTCTAACTCGTTCGGAGGTCCCGAAGGACATCGAGGCTTTGTCTACGAGCGTCAAGTTGTTGGCGGTAGTCAGAGACCCCGTGGATCGGGCGTATTCGTGGTATCACATTCGACTTCGCCAGGGCGACGGACTGTACGAGGCGGAGCCCAGCTTCGCAGAGGCCCTGGAGGCGGACCCTCAACTCGTTTCTAATGGGATCTACACCCCGCATCTCAAGCGGTACATCGATGTCGTCGGGAAGAATCGCCTTTGGATTGGCGTCTTTGACGATCTTCGTGCTGACCCTCTGCAATTCCTGACCGACGTGCTCCATTTTCTCGGAATCGAGGAGACTGCCGATCTGCCATCGCACTGGGCCAAGTCCGTCAACTATTCGGCGGCTGTCCAGAATCGTCGGTTACACCGTCTGGCTCGACGAGCAAAGCGGGGAACGAGGAGGGTCTTGGGCATGCGCAACCAATGGCTGGTTGACCGGCTCGAGCAATCGCGGATCGTAACGTCGTTCAAAAGAGCTAATGAGCGCGTAGTTCCACCGTTAGAGGAGGCAACACGCTCCATCCTCTTCGAGAGATTCGCCGACGACATAACGGAACTGGAGCAACTCCTCGGCCGGGACCTGTCCAGTTGGAAGCCGCTGGCCGCTCGCTGAGGAGCCATCGGAGGACTGATTGGTCATTGAGGCCCGCCGCACAGGAAAGGGCGAGCTCAGTGACTGGAAGTCCAAAGCTCTGCTCAGTTCTGGTGTTCAAGACCGGTCCAACATCATGCCAGAACTTGCTCAACCAAACGGTCGACGATCAGGTCGACAGAAGGCTCCGCATCGACCGATACCAGGCGCTCCACTGGAAGCATCCTCCAGGCATCGAGCTCTCGCTGTATCTCGTCGAGAGTCAGCTCCGGCTTGCGCCTCCTCACCGTCTCAGGGGAGGCCGCCAGGTTGACCACGACATCAGGCTTGGGCAGAGAACTGATTACGAACGTTGCCAGCCAAACCGGCCCCGAGAACTTCAGGCTCGTCGGCTGGACGAGATATCCGTAGGCCCAACGATCGCCAACTACGTCGTCGCCAGATCGCAGGGTTGGTCTGACGCTGGAGAGGTAGGCGGACCAGAACAGTACGAAGTTTCTGAGTAGCCGCAGCGGTCCGAGCGGAAATGGGCCCGTGTGTGTCTTCTTGGGGGGCCCGTCGGTCGGAGGTGAGTCACGAAGACCACCCGCCCGACCTGGGGGTCGAAAATGAAAGTAGCGGCCACCACGGCGTCGAAGCAGCTCCCGGGCCACCTCTGTCTTACCAACACCATCCGGCCCAACGAGCACGATGAAGTGACCCCTTTGTCGTTCGCCTCGATGATTACTCACATCGGCCCTCGAGCCCCGAGTGAACGAGAGATGTGACCGATTCCTCACTCGAGGGACGATAACCGAGGATCGAGCGAGTCCTTTCGGAACTAATTCTTGCGATTGAGCACAGCATGAGGTGCGAGAGCGGAGTGGGAGAATTCGAGGGCGGCGACCTCCAGGTTGGCAGCGGCGGCGAGCTGCCTGACCTCCTCCTCGTTCACCGGATGGTGGAACCCCATCGAGATGGAAAACCGGTCGGCGACATGCCTACCGCGACGATCCAGTAACCACTTCCGAAGTCGGCTCGCCCGGAGAGGACCCTCGGGCCGAGTAGCGATGAAGCTGACGAGGATCGGGCCGCTCGTCAATGCTGCCATCGATTCGAGTGCGCCGACCCGATCGCGGTCCGTGTAAAGATGCGAAATGCTCCCCCAGCCGATCACCGCCGCATCGAACCCTGGGGCAAGGGTCTGGTCGCCGGATCCGTCAACAGGTTCCAAACGCGGCAACTGCTGATATCCACCGCGATAGCTGGTAACCGGCGCCCCGATCGTGGCAGCGCGTTTCGCCATGTCGTCTGCCAGCCGCGCCACAGGTTCGAAGGCGACCACCTCGTAGCCACGCTCGGCCAGCGCAAACGGCTCCCGTCCGGCGCCGGTGCCACCCACCACGATCCGGGCCGGAGGAGGTGGAAAGTGCCGCTCGATAGCCAGCTTCTCCCATGGGTACAGAGAGGAGACAAACGCCTCGGAGTTCGGGTCATAGCGTTCGGCAGAGCCGTACGTGGCAGCGTTGAATCCGTCCAGCGTTGTCTCCGAGGCGAGAGCCAGCACCGCGAGCGACCGGAGTGCGTTGAAACGCCCATATATCCGGTCGATCACGCGGCTCCGGTTGATGGCTTTGAGACTCAGAGTGGACCGGTCTGGCATCGAACAAGCTTGCCACAGGACGGCTTGGGGGCGAACATCGAAAGGTTGAAGCCAAATTATGCAGACTGCTAAGCCACCGTTCGATAAATCTGCCGGAGGGCATCTATCGCCCTCTCCGGCGTGTAGCGATGTTCGAACTCTTCTCGGGCCGCGACACCGACACGGTCGACCAGCCCATCGTTATCCAACGGTTGGAGTGCATCGGCAAGGGTCGTCACCTGGCCATCTCCCAGTGACACTCCGCCCCGACCGGCAGTTTCCGCCAGCGCTCCCATATCGGTGCGCCACACCGGCAGACCAGCAGCGAGCGCCTCTAGCACGACCATAGGCTGACCCTCGTACCAAATCGATGGCACGATGAGGGCTCTGGCCCCCAACATCTCTCCTCGCACCTGCTCCGGCGTGAGAGGCCCTTCAAGGCGCAGTGAGGGACCGGATCTATCGCGAATCTCATCCGCCTGCGGTCCTGCTCCGATCAACATCAACTCCAGACCATGCATATTTGCCCGGCTCCAGGCTTCCACCAAGTGGACCACGCCCTTCTCGGATGACAGCCGGCCGACGTACAGGACCCGTTTCGAGGCAGAAGGGGGATCCAATCGCGGACCGGGATCGATGGCAAAGTTGGGTTTGACGACCGTACGCTCCAAGGGAAGACCGCCCTGTAAAAGGCGAGTGCGGGCGAATTCGGTCAGCGCTATCGCGACGGACAGGTACTCAGACCATGTGCTGCGACGGCGGTGCGTCTCGATCGTGACTGCGACCATCGCGGACGAGAGGAAGGAATTGCGATAACAACGGTGGACCACACCCGGCAGCGGCGACCCACCGACGCAGTCTTCGCAGGGGCGACCATCGCGGAAGAGCATCGCGTTGGCACAGACGAGTCGGTAGTTGTGAAACGTCATGACAACAGGAAAGCCCTCACCGTGTAGATCCCTGATGACAGCCGGTGAAAGCGCAAACCACGTGTTGTGAATATGAACGACATCGGCCTCGAACTCCCGCGCCTTTTCAACGACCCGCCTCGAGGCCGACGTGTTAGATGGAGAACGCGCCAGAGCGGCCGCGGTCCCCAAGGTGGAGGAAGGGTTGCGGAAGTCGAGCTTCTCTAACTCAAACCCTGAACGCTGCAGGAGAGATCTCTCCAGGTCCACGACCGTATCCTCACCCCCACGCTGTCTGTAGCGCGTATGGACATGAAGGACTCTCACGAAGATGTCAGATGCGAATCTTCTGCCACCAGGGTTGCTCCGGCTCCTCGGTCACGAAGTCACCTGCCTCTCCCAGGATGTCCATCATCGATCCGTCAACGGCGGTCATCTCCTTGCGAAGCGGAGCACGGTTATAGAGGTATCCTAGAACCGGAGTTCCGATCAGCTGAAGCCTCTTGACCAGCTCTTCCATCTCCCGGATGGGACTCTCATGGGAAACGACAACCACGATCGCGTCGACATACCTTGCCACAGTGGAGGCGTAGGCGACTTGGAGCAGGGGCGGGGCATCGACGAAGACGATGTCGTACTTGCTCTCCGCAGCCTCGAATACGACGCCTGCCTCATTGGAAGAAAGGACATTGGCGGCGACGGTCGATCTGCCGCCGCGACCGAGAAGGTCGAGTGCTACGTCGTCGTCGAGATAGACCGTGCTAGTAGCCGACTTCAGGAGAGCACCAGATTCGATCACGTCGATCAGGCCGATATCGGGCAGCTTTTCCAGGCCGAGCAGTAGCCGCGAGGCATCCTGATTCCCGAAGTCGCAATCGACCACAAGCACCGAACGGCCCCGTCTTGCGTTGGCCATGGTGGTATTGATGAGAGCGGTTGACTTGCCCTGACCGAGGGTCGCCCCAACCATCATCACACTCTTCGCCCCTCTCGAG
>DASUUP010000038.1:0-5124 GCA_036373995.1 Acidimicrobiia bacterium | reverse complement strand
AGCCCGAGCGTCGATCAGTTCATGTGCCGGGTCGGCGTCCAGGCGTCTGAGTCTTGGTCGAGAGCTCCCGTATCAGGGCCTCGATCCGGTCGGAGCGGGTCTGCTCTCGCTTGGCGCTGTACACCCGCCACAGGTGTTGCTTCTTCTCCGAGTTGCTCAGCGACTCGTAGGCGGTCCTGGCATCGGGTGCCGAGTCGAAGGCACGATTCAGGTCTTCGGGCACGATGAGGGCGTCGGCCTCATCGGCCTGAGACCACGATCCGTCGGCAATCGCCTCGTCGATCACCCGTTGGCCCAGCGCGGTCATCCGTCCTTCGGCAACGAGCCGTTCGATCCTCTCCTTGTTCAGTGCCGACCACAGTCCGCCCTTCCTCCGTGGCGAGAACCACTGCATCCTCCGGTCATGATCGACTCGTCGAGCCACGCTGTCGATCCACCCGAAACAGAGCGCTTCTTCGACGAGATCGTCATAGACCGGCCCCTCGACCTCACTCGACTTGTTTCTGTAGACCAGCCAGAGGCCTTCGTCTCGCTCGGCGTTGTCCGACAGCCAGCGGTGCCATTCCGTTGTGCTGCCCGGGGTGAGGACTTCCCTGTCATTCGGCGAGTGCGGCTCGGGGAGCTCGGTCACTTTCGTCATCGGGCATAGCTTGCCAGGTCAGGCGGGGCGGCCCGCCGTCGTTCAGATTCAGCACCCTCGCACGGCGGTGGGTCAGACCGCGTCGCTCTCGGAGACGACCGTCCCCTCACCGGTAGGGCCGGTTCGTGGCGAAGGAGGAGCCGCTTCAGGCTCGCTTCCACCAGTGTCGAGCCGGAACGGTGGGTACTCGTCTGTCATCAGAGACGCGTAGGCGGCCACCCGAAGAACCCATCGGTTGAGACCCATGACGAGGTCGAACAGACCCTGGGGATAACGCCCGGTGAACAGGAGGATCAGGACCGCGACGAACACCAGGATCCCGATCAGGCCGGCGCCGGCCTCAGCGGCCGTGTTTCCCGAGCCGATCTCCGTCGTCCACCACACCAATCCGCTGGTGAACAGCCCCACGATCAGGTAGTGAGGGATGGCTAGAAGCCACCATTTCACCAGCACGAGGCCGCGAGACAGTCTCTCCGGATAGACCACGTCGAGGTGTGCCGGATAGTCGGTATCGCCGAGGCTGAACGGAGGGTATTGGTCGCTCCCATTCACACCGTAGGAGTAGTAGGCGACCCGCCAGCTCCAGCGAAGGACCCCGACGTTGAAGTCGAATATGGACCTCGGATACCGCCCCGTGAAGAGAATGGCGAAGAACGCTCCCACCGTCAGGAAGAAGAATGCGATCCAGAGGAAGGCCAGAACCACGAAGTGGGGGATGGCCAAGAGCCATTTGAAGAGCCATTGCCAACGGCTGAGACCGGGATCCAGCTCGCCTTCGACACGCACCGGGTACGGGCCGAGTTCACCCACGCCGGCGGGAGCCGGGGTGGTGCGAGTGCTCGCCACCGCGGCCACGATCATCACTACGGCTACCACGCCGAGGACGACCCCGACTGCGATGAGCCCGGCTGCGATCCAGGCCAAGAGGTCGGTGCGCGCCGCGGCGGTAGCTCCAACCGTGACTCCTTGGTCGGCGTCGGCGTTCATGACCACGACGCTCCAGCTTCCCTGCTCGAGATCCCATGTGACGGTCTCGGTCTCGACTCCAGATGCCGATGTTGCCCAGAACTCTTGGTCGATGGGGGGAGTTGGCGTCATGGTGCCGGGTACGTTGCGATAGGCGACGGTGCCGTCGACTCGAACCCGCTCCACCTCGGACACCGCTACCCCTTCGAGGTAGGTCTCGACCTCATCAGAACGGCCGATTCCCACGAATACCGGCTGGTCATCGGTCGGGTCGATCTCGAGCCGGACTGTCGCCAAACCGGACGGGAACCAGTCGCTTGGGGTGGCTCCCAGGTCGACGTCAGCCGACGTCACGGCATACGACTCGGTCGACAAGGTGAACTCGTCTGTGGAGAAGAAGCCGTCGGCGTCACGCTGGGTTTCGTTGGCCCAAAGGAGTCCGCCGCCCCCGATGATCAACCCGATCGCGAAAAGGCCGATCAGGGTGCCAACGATCACAACTGCGATTCTTCCTTTGCTCATAACCCCTCGATTCTCAAGAGAGTCTTATGGACCGTGTAGGGCCATTAGCCCCTACTTCGTCGGATGTCGGTGCGGACCACGACCCTGGTCCACTGTCAGAGATGCAGTAGCTTACGGCCCTGGCGGGCCCGGACGGACTCCTGTCACCCTCGAACCAGCGACTCAAAGGAGGAAGCGTTGCGTTCTTTGGCGAGCACCAGATCGAGACCCGCTTCGAGAAAGAGCGAGAGCTCGCCGGCTCCTGACCAACCAGTCGATTCCGCTTGCCTCGAATGACGTGCCAGCCGGGGCGCCTTCGCCGGCCCGCCCGGGCGCGCAGCCGACCTGCCCACATGACCCCGACTCAGGCCGGGGGCAGCGGTCCTCAGTTGAGCGGGTTTGGGCAATTCCCAATGCCGATGGTCACAGGATGAAGGGACCGCCGGCCCTGGATTCCGGAGCCGACTTCCGGTTGACTGAAACCATGCGCTCGGGACGTTCGACCGCGGTCATACTGGCGTTCACGATCGCCGGGCTGTTGATCGCCGGCCTGTTGGCAATCCTCGAATTCGAGGTCGGTCTTGACGTCTCTCTGATTCTGGTGGCCGTGGTGCCCCTCTTCTCGCTGGTGAGGGAGATGGTCGAGAAGTTGCGGCGCCGTCAGCCCGGAGTGGACGTGATCGCCCTGCTCGCAGTTGCGGCATCGTTGGCCCTGGGGGAGCTGCTCACCGCGGCGATCATCGGCCTCATGCTGGCAACGGGCCAGTTCCTCGAGGAATATGCGGCAGGAAGGGCACAGCGCGAGCTGACCGCATTGATTCAGCGTGCTCCACGGACGGCGCATCTGATTCGGGCAGACGAGGTCGAGACGGTCGACATAGATCAGATCCGCCCGGGCGACCGTCTGCTCGTCAAGTCGGGTGAGGTCATCCCGGTCGACGGGGTGTTGACGCGCGGGGTCGCAGTTGTCGACGAGTCCGCACTCACCGGCGAGCCGCTTCCGGTCGAGCGGACGAGCGGCGATTTGGTCAGCAGCGGCACGGTGAATGCAGCAGACGTCTTCGAGATCCAGGCAACGGAGGAAGCGAGCGAGAGTACCTACGCCGGGATAGTCCGTCTCGTTGAGGCAGCACGTGAGTCGCGTGCCCCAGCCGTCAGGCTTGCAGACAAGTGGGCCGGATGGTTCGTGCCTCTGGCATTGGGAGTCTCCGGTCTGGCATGGCTGGTCTCGGGCGACCCGATTCGGGGTCTGGCAGTCCTCGTAGTCGCCACACCGTGCCCGTTGCTTCTCGCAGTGCCGATTGCTGTGGTCTCGGGGATCTCAAGGGCTGCGCACCGTGGAGTCGTCTTCAGGGGAGGCGGGGCTCTGGAGGAACTCGCTCAGACCAAGAACGTGGTGATCGACAAGACCGGGACCGTGACCGTCGGGCGACCAGTAGTGCGTTCCGTCACCGTCTTCGACGGCGCCTTGTCCGAGTGGCAACTCCTCTCCTTGGCTGCTTCCGTCGACCAGGTCTCGTCCCACATCCTGGCACGATCCATCGTCGAGACGGCTCGTGAGCGTGAAATCGAGTTCTCTATGCCGACCGAGGTGGACGAGCACCACGGTGCGGGGGTCTCCGCGAAACTCGACGGGCATGACGTTGCCGTTGGAAAGCTCGCCTGGATCCTCGATGGGGCCCCAGAGCCCACCGCGATCAGAGCGTTTCGCAGTCACGTGGCCAGAGTCTCGCCAACGGTCGTCTACGTCTCGGTCGACGGTGCGGTGGTTGGAGCACTGGTCTTCGACGACCGGGTCCGGCCAGATGCCGCATACACGATCCGAGCGCTTCGCAGAACCGGTGTGGAAAAGATCGTCATGGCGACCGGCGACCATCAAATCGTGGCCAGGTCGGTCGGGATGGCCATAGGTGTCGACGACATCCTGGCCGAGGCGACGCCGGAGGAGAAGGTGCGAGTACTGGCGGATCTGCAGCGGACAGGAACGACGGCGATGGTCGGTGACGGGATCAACGATGCGCCTGCGCTGGCAGCCGCTGACGTCGGTGTCGCCATGGGTGCCCGGGGAGCGACGGCGTCTTCAGAGGCGGCGGACGTCGTCCTCGTGGTCGACCGGCTCCAGCGGTTGGTCGACGCCATTGGGATAGCCCAGCGTTCTCGTCGCATCGCCAAGGAGAGCGTCGCCATCGGCATGGGGCTGTCGCTCATTGCCATGTCGTTCGCATCGTTCGGCCTGCTGGTGCCGATCGTCGGAGCCCTGGTGCAGGAAGGCATCGACGTCATCGCCATCCTCAACGCTCTGCGGGCTCTCGGGGGTAAGAGCCCCACCGAGACGGGGCCACGGCTGCCCGTCGAGCTCTCACAAGAGCTCCGGCTCGAACACGAGCAGCTCATTCCGCGGCTCGATAACGTGCGGAATATCGCCGATGCCCTCGACAGCCAGACTCCCGCCGACGCGCGGCGCTCCCTCGAGGAGGTCGAGAGCTTCCTTGTGGATGAGATCCTGCCTCATGAGGCCAATGATGAAACCGACGTGTATCCGCGGATGGCCGAGCTTCTCCCAGGCGAGGACCCGATGGCCCTGATGAGCCGGTCCCATCGGGAGATCTTCCACCTGGTCGATCTGTTCCAACGTCAGGTCGGCGATCTTCCGAGAGGCGGTCCCGAGCCGGGCGATGTTCGCGACCTGCGTCGAACGCTCTACGGCCTTCACGCCATATTGCGGCTCCACTTCGACCAGGAGGAAGAGCTCTATGCCTCGCTGGAGAAGAGCTAGATCGGAGACGGCGCTCTAGACCGCGGTCTGCCGCTCCTCACCTCGCTCCCATTTGCGTGACCGTGTGCAGACCGCGGCACGGGTCGTCGAACCGGGGCTGTCATGCCCGGTAGCGAATCCTGAAGACCGGGTGATTGGGTGCGATTGCCACGAGCTCGGACTCCGATGCGTCGGGGCCGACGCCTTCGAAGAACTGTCCCACTTCCCACTTCCAACGTTCGAGATAGGGACGCAGGATCTC
>DASUUP010000037.1:0-5828 GCA_036373995.1 Acidimicrobiia bacterium | reverse complement strand
CGAATATCGGGAAGATCCGGATGTCGCGGATGACCTTCTCGAACGGCTCGTCCTTCATGTATGCCCGGCCACCCGCCAGTTGGAAAACGCGGTTGGCTGCGTACCAGAGAAACTCGGTGGAGGACACCTTGACCATGGCCGACTCGAGATCGATGTGCTCGACACCGGCGTCGACGAGCCCGGTGGTCAGATAGGTCATGGCTTCCACGCCGTAGGTGTAAGAGGCAAGCCATCCGATCTTCTCCTTGACGAGGGCGAAGTCGGCCAGAGGCCGCCCGAACTGCTCCCGCTGGGTGACGTGTTCGACGCCGAGGTCGAGCAGCGCTCTCGCCCCGCCGACGGCTCCCGACCCCAGAGACATCCGCCCCGTGTTCAGGATCCCGGTCGCGATGCGAAACCCCTCCCCCTCTTCGCCGAGCACGTTCTCGGGAGGGACTCTGACCCGGCGGAAGTAGAGGTGGCGGAGGTCATTGGCAGTAAGACCCATGGTCTGGTAGCGGCGGCCCACCTCCAGCCCGTCCATGTCTCCCTCGATGATCAAGGCGACGTGCCCACCCTGAGGCGTGCGGGCGAAGGTGGTGAGGACATCCCCTGATCCGTTACCGATCCAGCGCTTCTCCCCTTCCACCACGTAGGAGCCGTCCGGCTGCAGGGTCGCCGTGGTCTCGATGTGATATGCATCGGAGCCCGCGTTGGGCTCGGTCAGGGCGAAGCCAGCTCGTTTCCGGCCGGCGACGAGATCGGGCAGGAACCGCTGCTTCTGCTCGTCGGTCCCATACATGACGATGCCCTTGTATCCGATTGACTGATGCACGCCGAGGACGACCGCCAACGTCGAGTCGACCGCGCCGACATGCTCGAATAGCTTGCAGTACCCGGTCTGGGTGAGACCCTGGCCGCCGTACGCCTCGTCGACGTAGAGGCCCAGCAGTCCCATCTCGCCTAAGTCCCGCCAGGTTCCCTCAGGCAGGTGGCCGGCTTCCTCGACGGCAATCGGGTCGTAGGAATCATCGACCCAGGCGTGGAACTCCTTGGCGAGACTGTCGACCCTCACTCGCTCTCCGGGGTCGAAACGGGGATAGGGGACCACCATGTCCTCGTGGATCTCCCCCAGGAAGAGCCCTCGCGTGAACGACTCCGACGACGACTCGGTCACATCGCCTCGCCGGTGCCGAATCCCGCGCCGGACCGCGCCGCTTCGGCAAGTGCAGGAGCCGGCTGGAACCTGAAGCCATAACGGGCTGCGAAGTCCTCGAGATCGGCGAGGGTCCGGCTGACCCCGCGCTGAATCTCGACGTGGTGGAACGGGCCACCGAGATGTGCCGGGAACCCGAGACCGAACACCGCGCCGATGTCGCCGTCCGACGCCGTGGCCAGGATGTCGTCGCCAAAGGCGTAGAGGGCCTCATTGACCATCCGCAGGAGCATCCGGTCTGCGGCATCGTCGGGAACCGTCCCGCCTGGTTCCACGCCGACCGCCTCATACACCGACTCGTCGACCTCATCGACCCGCTTCCAGTCCTCGCCGTCCCGCTCGTACCGGTAGAACCCGGACCCGTTCTTCTTCCCGAATCGCCCCGCCTCGACCATCGACTCGAGCAACGGGTTGGGCTCCATGCGATCACCGAAACCCTTCTGCAGGATCTCGGAGATCTCCACTCCTATGTCGAGACCGACCTCGTCGAGGAGACGGAACGGGCCGAGTGGGAAACCGAACTCGGTCATCAGCCGGTCGATCTTCTCGATGGGCGCCCCCTCGGCGAGCAAACGGGCCGCTTCATCGAGATATGGGGCCAGGATGCGGGACGTGTAGAACCCGGGGCCATCGTTGACCACGATCACCGTCTTCCCCTGCCGCGACCCGAGCTGCACCGCCGTGGCGACGGCGTCGGGGTTGGTCTGAGGGCCGGCAACCACCTCGAGGAGTGGAACCTGTGGAACCGGCGAGAAGTAGTGCATCCCCAGAACCCGACCTGGATGCTCCGCCTTGGCGGCGATATCCACGATCGGTATGGAGGATGTGTTGGTGGCGAACAGGGCTTCGGGGTCGATGATCGATTCCATCTCGGCCAGCACCTGGTGCTTGACGTCGATCTTCTCGACAACTGCTTCGATGACGACGTCGACGTCGGCGAAGCCAGTGGCCCCGGTGGTGGGCAGAACCCGGGCCAGGATCTCCTTGCGCTCAGGCGGCCGCAGATGGCGGCGACCCTCGACTTCGTCTCTGATGTCACGCATCCCTGCGCCGAGCGCCTCCCACTCCAGATCTCTGAGCCGAACGGGGACCCCGGCATCGGCCACGGTCACGGCCGTGATACCTGCGCCCATGAGCCCGGCCCCGATGACGCCCACCTTCGATACCGGTCGGGGTGTGCCGATGACCGGGTCCTTGGTGCGGCTGCGGGCACCGAAGAGATGGATCAGAGCACGAGCCTCGGGTGTGAATGCCAGCTCGCCGAATGCGTCCGACTCGGCGCGGAGACCCGCCTCGAAGCCATCGGCGACCCCGGTCCGGATCACGTCGATGGCTCGCAGCGGTGCAGGCATGTTCCCGTGTGTCCGCTCCATCACCGAGCCGCGCGCCTTTGAGAACACGATCCGACGGCCGACGGGATTTCCGGTGAGGGCGAGAGATCGTGCCTTGTCGAGTACGGACCGGTCGCGACGCTTCTTTCCCGCGAGCTCGAAGGCGGTCTCGATCAGGACCGCCGGATGGACGAGATCGTCGACCAGACCCTTCTTCTTGGCGCGATCGGGACGGAGTCGCTTCCCGGTGAGGATCATGTCGAGGGCGTCCTCGATGCCGATAAGACGGGGTAACCGGACTGTGCCTCCCGCACCGGGGATCAGGCCGAGCTGGACCTCAGGAAGACCGAGGCGGGTGGAGGGTGTATCCGCGGCTACCCGATAGTCGCAAGCGAGGGCCAGCTCCAGTCCGGCTCCGAGGCAGTCACCTTCGATGGCGGCCACCATCGGGAAGTCCAGTGCGGCGACTCGATCCATCGCCTGCTGAGCTGAGCGCGACAGAGACGACAGCTGCTCGCTGCTCTCGGCCTCCCGAAGCATGTCGACGTCGGCTCCGACACAGAACGACTCCTTGGCGGAGGCGATGACGAGGGCCGTCGGCGGCTCTGCATCCAGCTCGGTCAGCGCCGCTTCGAGGTCGTCCTCGACGTCGGGCCGGAATACGTTGACGCTGGAGTCGGGAACGTCGAACCAGAGGACCGCCCCGGCTTCCCCCCTCTCGACGCGAAATGCCGACTTGGTCGCTGTGGTCGTCACGCTGCCTCCAGGACCATCGCGGCACCGAGACCGCCGGCGGCACATGCGGTCAACAAGGCGACTTCCTCGTCGCGTCTCCGAAGCTCGCGGAGAGTCTGGGAGATCTGACGAGCCCCGGTTGCTGCGAAGGGGTGTCCGATTGCTATGGAGCCGCCGTTGACATTCAGGATGTTCCAGTCGATCTCGCCGATGGGCTCCGGGCGACCCATCTTCGATCTGGCGAAGTCCTCCGACTCGAACGACTTGATTACCGCCAACATCTGCGCGGCGAAAGCCTCGTGCATGTCGATCAGGTCCACATCGCCGAGTTTGAGACCGGCTCGGTCGAGTGCGACCGGTGTGGCGTAGACGGGGCCGATGAGGAGCTGATCCGAAGGGTCGACTGCGGTGAATGCCGAGGAGCGAAGGTAGCCGAGCGGCTCGAGACCCATGTCGAGTGCACGAGCCTCGCTCATCATGAGCAGGGCGGCCGCCCCGTCCGTCAGCGGCGTGCTGTTGCCGGCGGTCAGAGTCCCGTGCTTGCGGTCGAAGACCGGGGAGAGCTTGCGGTATTCACGACGATCCGTGTCGTAGCGAACGGTCCGGTCCCGCGCGATGATTTCGGTGTAGTCGGGAGGCGCGACAAGGGTCATCACCTCGTCGTCGAAGTCGCCGCGTTCCCAGGCCTGGGCAGCGAGCGAGTGACTGCGATGGGCGAAATCGTCCTGCTCGTCGCGTCCGATCCCGTTGATCTTGGCCATGCGCTCCGCGGCCTCCCCCATCGTCTCGCCCGTCGTCGGCTCTTCCAGATCAGGGCTGCGCGGCACCAGATCGCCTGGCCTCAGCTCGGCCAGGAGCCGAGCACGGTCGCCGATGCTCCGCGCGTCGGCAACCTTGTTCAGGGTGACCTGGAGATTGTCGGAAACGACCACCGGAGCATGGCTGAGGGTGTCGACACCACCTGCGACGACGACGTCGACGTTGCCGCCGGCGATGGAGGCGGCTGCATTGACCGTGGTCCGATAGCTGGTGATGCAGGCCTCGGACACCGAGTAGGCCTCGACATCATCGGGTAGGTGGGAGTTGAGGACTATCTCCCGTGCGATGTTGGGTCTTTCGACATCGAGAATCACGCGGCCGAAGACGACCTGATCGATTTCCGTCCCGGAGAGCCCGTTGCGCTCCACGAGCTCACCCACGACGGAAGTCCCCAGATCGACTGCGTCGAACGGCGCCAGGGCTCCTCCTCTCTTCGCAAACGGGGTCCTGACACCGTCGACTATCGCCACTCTGTCATTCATCTCTGACTCCAGCTTCCTCGAGAGCGGCCACCACGGCAGCCGCCATGAGCCGCTCTCTCCAATTGCTCGGCTCTGCCAGGCCCAACCTACGGAGATGTGGGAGTAACCGCTCCGGTGCCGGTGCCTTCACGATCGAGCTCCAGGGCAGCCATGAACGTGGATGCGGGCTCAGATCCTGTAGCAACGAGAGCGCCTGGCGCAGTTCGTCCTCGACTTCGGTGAGCACCGTGCCGAACGGATACCGGGGGATGGGATCATCGGCCACCCTGGCGATTGCCGGCGCGACGCTTCGATCCAGGTCGGTCGCGGGGGCGAGGGTGACCGTCACAGCGTCAGGCGACCGGGAAGTTCGTGCTGGAGCCCGAAGTCAGTGGACCATGAAGGTGACTTTGAGCGTTACTTGATACTGATCGATCTCACCGCCAGAAAGAATCACCTGCTGATCCTTGACCCAGGCAGTCTGGATGTCATCCACCGACTCCCCCGCCTTCTGGATGCCGGATTCGATCGCATCCTCGAACGAGTCCGAAGACCTCGAGGTGAGTTCGAGCACTTTGGCTACAGCCATGATCCCTTCTTTCTTGCGTGGCTCGCTTGGCCAATACCCGCAGCTATTCGTACCCAAACTCGGGAGGGTCCTCGAGTTTCGGGTGCGCCCGATCGGGTACAGGTGGGTATGGGTCTCATGGAGTCGGTCGTGTTCATCGGGTTGGGGGTGGCAGTGCTCTGGATCGGGGTCACACTCATCCGCCAGGGTCATCCCGACGACGACGTGGAGCGTGACTTGCCCGAGAGTCCGGGACCCACGGGTGAGCCTTACCCGACCGGATCCCGACCGGCTGGCCCCGGTGCCGAGAGCATGACTGCGGAGCCCTCCGAGAGCGAGGACGAGACCTCCTCGGAGGACTAGGTCAGCCGGCCTCCACCGGCTCCCAATCGGGTCTGCCAGCAGTCACGGCGAATGAGAGCGAGAGGGTCGTTTGCCCCAACCGCTCCTCGGGTATCTCGCATATGTGTCGATAGAGACCCCATCCATTCGCAAGGCGGACCGGGTCCTGCTGCCGATGACCCGGAAGCGGATCTCGTTACGTCTCAACGGCCAGAAAGTGTCCGGTGGGTACGCCCTCACCCGCATAGGAATTGGCGACGACGAGCGTTGGCTCCTGATCGAGAAGGACGAGGAGGAGTCTGACGCGCGTCGGAGTCCCACCAGCACCGAACCAACATCGGTGCTGACCGGCAGGACGCTTGAGGAGGTGCAGCAGG
>DASUUP010000036.1:0-2407 GCA_036373995.1 Acidimicrobiia bacterium | reverse complement strand
TTCCTCGGCTGAGCTCACCCGACCAGAGGCCCGGACGAATCGTCCGGGCCTCTGAATTGCCCCCACTGATGGTGGGCGTGATTCAGGGCTTCGACTGGCCCGGTGCCGAGCCGCTTCTGCCCTGACCCTGGCCGCCCTGATTCTGGTTGCCCTGGCCTTGATCCTCCTGGCCCTGGTTCTCGCCCCCTTGGCCCGGATTCTCTGTGTTCGGGCCCGGTGCCTCTCCGCTCTGATTGCGATCTTCGGTCTCGGTGCTTTGATCCTCGCCACCGAGGTCATTGGCGTGGTCTACGACGTCCTCAGCGAATTCACGTCCTCGGAAGTCCATCTCCGACATCCACTGCAGCATTTCAGCTACGTCGGAGTTGCCACCGCCGCCCTGGCGGACCCGCTCAGATGCACGAAGCAGGGCATCTGCGGCCTGGCTCGACTGTGGGTCGAAGGTCTCGGCGAGTAGATCGAGGGCTGCAGCGCTGTCGCCGTTTTCGGTCAGGGTGCTTGCCTCTTCGAGACGTTCCGCCGCTCCGCCGTCGCCGATGCCGATGTTCTCCAGTGCTCGATCGATGCCGTAAAGGGCATCGCCGGGCACCGAGGAATCGGAAGCCACGGCCACGCCGGTCATGGCGAAGAGAAGAATTGCGGCAACCGCAGCTGGTGCAAGACGCGGTGTCAGGGATAGGCCACGCCTAAAGCGTGCGGTTGCCGCAAACCCTACGGGTTCACCAGCCCTGGCCACCGACGCTGCTCGCTTGGCAAACGCGGCTGCGTTTTCCCCGGTCGGGTCTGCGAATCGTTCCGGCTCGAGGGCGCCTAGGGCGCGCGCGATCTCGGCGAGTACCGGGTCGTCAAGGGCCCGTCCCGAAAGGACTGCCTCGACGTTGTCATCCGAGAGGTGCTTGGTGAACATCTCATCGGAGTAATCGTCCGGGCGACTCATCGAGATACCCCCAACGTGTCGAAGTGTTTGCGAAGTCTGGCTATGCCCCTTCTCTGCAGAGCTTTGACCGAGCCAACCCGTTTGCCCATCACTCTGGCCGTCTGTTCCAGGCTCATGTCGGCGAGGGTGCGCAGCACGATCACCTCTTTCTGCTCGTCCGTGAGCAGATCCAGCATCGCCGTGACCTCTTCGGTGCTGAGTCGATCGATTGCCTCCTCCTCGGCATCGCCCGCAGCCTCCTTGTCCACCTCGTCGAGCTCAGCGGTGACGGGTCTGCGCCCATGTCGACGACGAGCGTCGATGAGGCGGCGGTGGGCGATCACGAACACCCAGGAGCGAAACGAATCCTCATCGCCTTCGAAGGTGTGGATGTTGCGGGCCACCTGGAGCAGGGTCTCGGAAGCCTGGTCCTCCGGCTCCCGGGCCCCCCTCATCGCCAGGTAGCCGACCAGGTTCCCCGATAGTGATTGGTAGATCACCTGCCAAGACCATTCGTCGCCGGCCTTGGCGCCGGCGAGGACTTCGTCGAATGGATAGTCCATGTCCATGTTTGGTCGACCGTACCGAGGGCCCTGCGAATAGCTCACCTTCACCCGTATCCATATCGACATTTCGAGCGATTACGTGAGTGGTTAGTGGGGTAACCGCTGGGGTCAAGCGACCAGGAGACGATGTGAAAAGACGACTGACCATCATGCTGGCGGTAATTGGGATGCTCGCCAGCGCAGGGATTGCCGCCGCCGCCGAAGACGACCCCGACGACGCCGTTTTCAATTCCTTTTGGGATTCGGACAATTCCGTGGTGGGGTGGGGGCTACATCCGACCGAGGGCCTCTACGACTGCACCGTCGAAGTCGACGGGAAACTGAGCGCTACCTACGGAATCACCCAGGACGGCCTGGTGGTCGTCGAGACCCTTCACGACGACGAGGGCATGGTTGTCATGTTCACTCCGACGCCTGAAGACGAGCTCGCCGAGGAGTTCCAGGGGCAGGCGGCAACAGATTCCGTGGAGTATCCAGGCCCCGATGAGGAGTGTCTCGCCAATTGGCACGTCGTCGAAGGCCCCAATGGGCAGGTCAATCACGGCATGATCATGTCGCTTTTCAATTCGATGTACGACGGACCACACAAGGGCTGCGTGGTCCGATACATGGCTCAGTCCGACTACGGAAAGAAGGACAACGGGCAGATCAACGTGCCCGACGTCGACCCCGACGCCGAGGCTCTCGCCGACGGCGACATCGGCGAACTCGACTTCGAATCGGTCCTGGCCGACTGTGAGCACGGCAACGCCAACAAGGAAGACAAGCTGACCGGTCAGGAGAACGCGGCGGCCAAGAAGGCGGCGAAGGCCGATCGACCTCGCGGCAACTCGGCCGACGCCCCCGGCAAGAACAAGAACGGCGAAGAGGGCTAGCCCAGGCCCGGAGGAATCGAACTCAGGTCACCCGGAGCACTGTCCGGGTG
>DASUUP010000035.1:0-3533 GCA_036373995.1 Acidimicrobiia bacterium | reverse complement strand
GAACACCGTTGCGCCGGCCTCCACCGACTCGGTAACCAACTCGCGGAACCGCCGCTGCATCAGCGGGTCGAGACCCAGGGTCGGCTCGTCGAGGATGAGCAGTTCCGGCCGGTGCATGAACGCCTGGATCAGCCCGACCTTCTGCTTGTTGCCGTGGGAGAGATTCTCGTAGCGGCTGCTCAGGTCGAGTTCCAGCCTGTCCGCCAGCAACGAGATGCGGCTCTTATCGACCGAGTCCCGCAGCCCGGCGAGCAGACCGATCACATAGCCGGCGGTCACGCCCGGGAAGGTGGCCATCTCCCCGGGGAGATACCCGATGAGACGTTTCACCGCCAGACTGTCCGCCTGCGAGTCGAGGCCGAACACCGAAGCGGTACCCCGGTCCGGACGGATTAGATCCATGAGCAGCCGGATCGTGGTGGTCTTGCCGGCGCCGTTGGGTCCGATGAACCCAAACACCTCTCCCGCCTCGACGGTCAAGTCGAGGTCGAAGACACCGTGACCACGCCCATAGTCCTTGGTCAGAGCGGAACAGCGAACCGCCGGCGACGCCGAGTTGTCCATCAATCGTCCTCCTCGCCCTCCCCCTCCTCACTTTCACTCTCGTCACCGAAGGTGGCCGCCATGCCGTCCGCCAGGGCAGCTAGTTCGGCGTCGCTGAGACGTGCCTCGGGATGGGTCAGCAAGTAGGAGGGTGGCGGCATCGAACCATCGCGCACTGTCTCCGCCGACTCCTCGCCCTCCTGGGGTCGGTGCCACTCCGAGTAGTTGAGCTCCTCCCTGCCCTCGTCGACGTCGCGCTCCACCAGCCAGGAGATGGGAGCCACATTCGAATACCACGGCCACACCGTCTCGTTGCTGTGACAGTCGAAACAGGCACGGACCGCCAACTCGCGGGTCTGAGGCGAATCCCACGACGGCTCCGCCATCACCGGCGGGTTGTCATGGTCCCTGCCATAGGGCACCAGTTGGATCACCAGCAGGCCACCGACGATGGCGGCGACACCCCATTTCACCCAACGCATGGTCCCGATTGTCCTCCGGCGAAACACCCGTGGACAGAGGCGAAGGACCCGGCAGGCAAGGACCAGACGGACCGCCCATTGAGCAGATTGGGAGCATAGGACGTTGTCCTCTGGTCGGACTTGGGCAGGTGAGCGGAGAATGGCCGCAGAGAGACTGTTCGACTTGTACGACGTCTCCAGATAGGAGGAGCGATGTTCACGACGGAGGATGCCGCTGCGGCGTTGGCGGCTGCCGGTATTGAGATTTCTGGCGAGCGGTATGGCTTGGACGAGGAGCCAGCGGCGCCGTGAGGGGACAGCGATGGTGAACCTGGGCGTTCCTGAGAAGGACAAGACCGGCAACCTCGCCAACGGCGGTCTTCAGCTGCGGGTCGGGCGCAGTCCTCAGACCGGGCGAAGCCTGGCGGTCAGGGGGGAGGCCTCCCGCCGTGAAGGCTGGATCGACAACCTGCGGGTCGCGATCATCGTGGGGGTCATCGGCTCGCATGTCAGCCTGCTCTACGCCCTCGATGTTGATTTCTACTACCAGGAGCGGACGGCCGGCGAGGCCGCGAGGGCCGTGCTTGGCGGGATCTTCGCGCCCGGTCTGCTGTTCGGGATGGGACTCCTCTTCTTCGTAGCAGGGTGGTTCACGCCTCCGGCTTTCGGGCGCAAGGGTGCCCGTCGCTTCCTCCTCGACCGACTGTGGCGTCTCGGTGTCCCCACGGCCGTCTATTTCTTCGTCATCAACCCGGCGATGAACTTTTTTGGAGATCACGGGATGGGCGAAGGACAGACGGTCGCCGATTACTTCCGACTCACCTACTGGGACGACGTCGACCTCGGCGTGGCGTGGTTCATCGCCGCTCTACTGGCGTTCTCACTGGCCTATGCCGCCTGGCGGTGGCGACATCCCGTCCGGACTGAGGGCATGATGCCGCTCCGACGTAGTGATCTGGTGAGGGTGGGTCTGTTCATCGCCGTGGCTTCGTTTCTTGTCCGTCTCCAGTTCCCGGTCCTCGGCGAGGAAGACGTGTGGACGCTGAACTTATGGGAGTACCCGCAGATGTTGGCGCTGTTCGCGCTCGGCGTTTTCGCCCGGGAGCGAGGTTGGCTGTCCCACGGGCTGTCGCTACAGCTGCGGCGGACCTGCGGGTGGGCCGCCGCCGTCGGCGTCGTCCTCGCCACGCTCGTTGGCGTGGGCATCACCATCACCGACGACCCGGAGCCCTTCCTCGGAGGGTGGCGGTTCGAAGCGACGCTGATCCCGCTCGTCGAAGCCACCCTGGCCCTGGGCATGACGCTGTGGCTGATCGACTGGATCCGACGCCGCGCGAACCGTGCAGGCGCGCTGGTGGAGGGCCTCGCGCGAGCGTCGTTTGCCGCCTATCTCCTGCACGCCCCGATCATCATTCTCGTTGCGATAACCCTGCGGGAAGTGGGGGTCCCGGCCGAAGTGAAGTTCCTGATCGTGTTCGGCCTCGGCGTGGTCGCGTCGTTCGGGCTGGGATGGGTCTCCACTCGATCAAGGGTCGCAGGACGGATCCTCTGAGGCGGCCCAGAAAGATGGTGATCCGAACTGCCAGGTGGCCAACTTCTTCTGATGCAGAAGTCGGTACGGCCCGGCGATCCCGCAGCACCGTGGATGCGCTGATAACGGCCATCGGCAGGAAGAGATTCTCAAAGAAGATGCTCGCCTGCACCGCTAAACCAATGCCCGGATCTGATCTGGGATCAGCCTGAAGTGGGAGCCAGGAGTCGAAGTTGAGCTTGAGGGAAACGATCTGGGGCCGTGATGAGTTGGAAGGGGGGAGATGTGGAACTCGAACTCGGTGACCTCATACCTGCTTTCTCGAATGGGAAGGCGCGTTGAGTCGATCCGCCCGCCGGCCGGAGGTAGGGCACCGAGATGGGAGGCAAGGATCTTCGCGGCAAGATCGCAATAGCGAGAAGATCACCTCAACACTGGAAGTGACGAGCTTCGTGGCGTTGTCCTGACGCCTCGGGCGGGCGTTCTGAAGCCAGACTGAAGCCCAACGACCCAACACACATTGATATCACCCATCACTCGTTGGCAGGCGTACCGCTCCCTCATGGCACTGACTATCGCTAATCGTCCGGGATCATCGCTGTTCCGGACCTACTCGTCGGGCTCATAACCCGAAGGTCGCGGGTTCAAATCCCGCCCCCGCTACGAACGAAAACCCCTGGTTACCAGGGGTATTCGCTATTCTCTTGCCTGGCCCGATACGCCCCAAGTCGGCCTCCTGATGCCAAACTGATGCCCAACGGTGGGCTGTATATCACCCCAGGACGAGTGTCCATGAGCACGCGGTCCTCAACGCTTTGGCTCGTCCATGATCGACAAGGCGACGGACTACGGACCTCGCCGTGATCTTGGGGCCACGACACGCCGACATCGACCGGTGGTCAGGAGAATCACCCCAGCTCAGGCCAGAAGCAGGCTTCGCCAGGCGCAGCAGAAGCAGCGGCAAGCCTTCGACAAGTACAACGCTGCGGTTCGCAAAT
>DASUUP010000034.1:0-3573 GCA_036373995.1 Acidimicrobiia bacterium | reverse complement strand
TCGAGGCCACGAAGGACGTCGTAGTGCCATCGCGGCGGAAACGACATGAGCAGCCATCGCGGGTCGACCAACTCACCGGTGGACAACCTGTACATCAATTTCCGCTCCAGCAGATACTCGTGTGCTCGATCGCGTGCTCCGGTCAGGGTGGTGTCACCACCCGTTGCCCGCTCGTATTCGAGCAACCCTTCGAGCACCGAGATGGTGGTGTGAAATGACGAGCGTTTCGAGCTCACCCGGCAGTTCCAGCCCCCGTCGTCGCGCTGTCTTTCGACGAGGGACTCTGGCTGGGGCAGTATGCGAGTGTCCGTCAGGAAGTACGAACCCAGCGCCAGCACCATCCCGGTGACACAAGTCTCCGTCGCATATTCGAAGAAGGGGCGATCGCGCCCTCCAAAGGTCACCTCCTCGCGGACCAGGTCGATCGCGGCACGCATCTTGGGGTCGTCTGAGTTCACACCCAAGCGACGGAGAAGCAGGAGGGTATACGTGGTGGAAACCCACTTTGGGGAGTAGACGCCGCCACCCCACTGCCCGTCTTCCGCCTGGAGGTCGAGGAGGCGGCCACCCCAACCCTCATTTGCCACTCTCGCTCGCTCTGTGGCGACCTGGTTAGCGTCGGCGTCGACCAGGTCCTGCATCACCTGCCACCTGATCGCCGGGTCGGAGTCGAGGAGCCAATCGATGAGCTCGCTGGTCTCTATGGGCGACGGAGCCTCAGACACTGGCCAACACACCCTCGAGCGGATGCGGCACGGCCTCCATGTCGAGGGCTTCGACCATGAGTGGGGCGTAGCGGATCTTGTGGTTGCCCAGCCAACGCCAGAGCTGCGCTTCGATCGTCTTGTGGCGTTGGGCAGGCTGGTTCTGGAAGCTCCGGAATCTGCGCAGATGATCCTGCGATGCGATGAGGCTCACCATGGTCTCCGCACCGAGGGCCCGGATCAGCTCCTCTTCCAGGTCTGCCGAGCAGACGAAGAAGCCGAGCTCCTCCATGGCGGCTCGGTCCAGCCCAGAACCCAAGCCCGTCTCCGAGAAGGCTGCCTGAAAGGCAGCCGCCTCGGCCTCGTCGCAGAGCCCGGCGAGTCTCACGTCGTGTCCTCGCGGGCCCAGCAGGTCGAGGAACCGGCCGATGTTGGTTGCCCCGGCGATAGGAATGATCACGGCCCGTTCGCTAGCGAGATCACGGTGTTGTCTCATGGCCAACGTCTCGATCGCGCGCTGATCACTGACCCCTTCGACGAGAATGACGCTTTTCGCAGCGCCACCGGCAACTCGAGCGCGCGCGATCTCTTCGGTGAGGACGGCACCATCGCCGCCCATGACTTCACCGGTTACAGCCATGGGCGAAGCGTAGGACGGTCCCTCAGTCCCGCCACATGAAATATGCGTTGAACCAGGACGCGGCGGTGAACATCACTACGAAGAGGAATTGCAAACCGGCCGCTCCCGAGTCGATGCAATCGGAGTTGCCCGCTTCGAAGCACTGCAGGACCTGTCTCTCCGAGGTCACTGCAAGCACCGCGCAGCAGATTGCGATGACGAGTCCGCTGATGGCGAAGTTGCGCGCGGTTCTCGGCCTCTCCTTGCGCCAGGTCACATAGAAGAGTGGCGCAGCCAGGACGATCAGCAACCCCGTGAATATGACGAGAGATGTGATGAACAAGTCCAGATCCACGAGTCTGGCCTCCTGTGGGGGCTCCCGCCACTGCTCAGGCCACTTCCGCTCGAGTCCACCATCCGATCGCGAGCCATATGCTCGCCGCGGCCAATCCGGGAACCAAGACCAGCTGGACCGGGGTCAATGTAGGCATCCCTTCCATGCCGGCGACCGCCATCAACCCGGGCACGGCAAACGGAAACCAGCCACCGGTGCCCAACAACACAGCGATCTGGGACGAGGCAACTATCACGCTCATCGTGCCGATAGCCGGCAGGTATCCGCGGCCGATGCTGGCGACCAACCCCATCGTCAGGGAGAGCACGGCTGCTCCCAGCGAGATGACCACGAGACGGGACAACTCGGATAGGACCACTCCAGTATCCCATGGTGCGACACCGGCTACGACCCCGAGCGTCAGAGCCACGACGGCGATGAGCACCGACAGAACGACCATCCAGACGATGAGCACCAGGAACTTGGCTCCCGCGATCGTTCCCCTCCCCACAGGCAGGGCAAACAGCGACGGGAAGGTTCTGTCGGAGTGCTCCCGGCCGAACACCCAGGCGACGACGACACCGGCACCGAGGAACAGGGCAACGGCGGCGATCTGATCGATCTGGCCCAGGTAGCCGGCCCATCCTTCGCCGGTGAGAAGTGCAGCTGCCTTGTCGGCAAGGGATCCGTTGCCTCCCGATACTGCGACCGCGTAGAAGCCGAGTCCCATCGCCGGAAGCAGAAGTCCCATGAGGGCTGTAGCGACAAACGCGACCCGGGACCGGAGCAACTTCCGAATCTCGACCCGGTACGCAGCTCTCATGACTGAGCCTCACGGATGGCCGAGTCGGACCGATGGACGATGTCGAAGAAGCTCTGCTCCAGGTCGATTCCGCCTGGGTCCAGCATCCCGACCTCTCGGCCCCGATGCATAACCGTGATTGTGTGAGCGACGCGTGCCAGCTGGTCGAGGTGATGGCTCGACACCAGGACTGCGGCGCCTTCACCGGCGTACTGGCGGAGAAGGTCCCGGATGAACACGACCCCCGCAGGGTCGAGCGCGTTGGCCGGTTCGTCGAGGATCAACACCGAAGGCTCATGTACCAATGCCGATGCCAGGCCGAGTCGCTGCCGGTTGCCCAGGGAGAGGATCCGCGCTCTGCGGTTGGCCCAGTGGCCGAGGTCGAATTGCTCGATGACTCGATCGACGGCAGCCCTGATCGAAGACGGGGAGACAGAGTGAAGGAGGGCACTGGCCATGACGTTCTCTCTGACGGTCAGTTCGGGATAGGCGAACGGAGTCTCGATGAGGTGGCCGACTCGTCGCCAAACCGCCGCTGTCGCCTGGTCGGTGTCAGAGCCCAGGATCCTGGCTTTTCCCGAATCGAGGTGGAGCATCCCGAGAAGCAGCCGCATGAGCGTGGTCTTGCCGGCTCCGTTGAGTCCGACGATCGCGTGGATCTCCCCCGCGCCTACTACGAGGTCGATGCCGTCCACGGCGCATTCTGCGCCAAAGCTGCGGGTGAGTCTCGCTGCCTCGATGGGAGCGGTCATCGCGGTTCCCCCATCGCATCGAGGAGCTCCATCGCGTTGGTCACCATCCCGCCGAGCGTGTCATCTCGCTGTTCGGCCCAGTCGAAGAGGGCCGCGGTCAGGGCACCCATGACGGCGCCCGCGGCGATAGTGGCCTCGAACCGCGGGGTGCCGGTCTTGGTGAGAGCCGTGATGAGGACCTCCTCGGTGCGTCGATTGTTCTCCCAGACCCGAGCCCGTAGGGAAGGATGTGAGGCTGCGAGCTCGATCTTTTGCCTCGTCATCGCGTCCCCGGGCTCGTCGACGGTCTTCCAGGCATCCAGAACGCCTCGACGTATCCGCTCCAGACCTGGTAGGTCCGGGTCCTGGCGTGCTACCGCTTC
>DASUUP010000033.1:0-3866 GCA_036373995.1 Acidimicrobiia bacterium | reverse complement strand
GCTGACGCCGATGAGATCGACTCGATAGTCGCCAGATCACGTGCCCGGATGTCCGAATGCGCCGAAGCACTCACCGAAGCCCGGACAGAGATCGCAGCAATGGTCGGCCGTGTGGTTGCAGAGCATCTGGCCGACCTGGGTCTCGCCTCCGCCCGTGTCGAGATCGACCTCGAGCCGGTCGATCCCGGGCCGAATGGGGCGGACCGCCCCGTGCTGCTATTTGCTTCCGACGCCCGTCTCGAGCCCGGGCCCGTCAGCGCGGTGGCCTCCGGAGGTGAGCTGTCACGACTGGTCCTGGCCCTGCGTCTCGCCACCAAGAGTGAGACCACGTCGACTCTGGTCTTCGACGAGGTCGACACCGGCATCGGTGGATCGACCGCTCTCGCCATGGGCGCCAAACTGCGCGAATTGGCGCGACACGAACAGGTGCTCTGTGTCACCCATCTCGCCCAGGTGGCCGCCCATGCCGACACCCACTACGTCGTCGAGCGCGACGACTCCGGCGTCGCCCGGGTGAGGAAGGTGACCGACGCCGAGCGGGTCACCGAGATCACCCGCATGCTCGCCGGCCAACCCGAGAGCGAGGCAGGCCAGACGGCGGCCGCCGAGCTGCTGGCCCTGGCGTCCTCCTGACCGTTCTGTGAAGATTTGTCACGCGCCACGCGTGACAAATCTTCACAGAACGGTAAATGAGGGGGATCCAAGGCGGCGGTGCTACTCTGGCATCCCGTCATGAACGGGCCACTTTTCTCACCAGAGCAAGCTCCAGAAGAGAAGGCCCCGTCGACCGACCCCACCAAGTACGTCTTCGTCACCGGTGGCGTGGTCTCCAGTCTCGGCAAAGGCATCGCTGCCGCGTCACTGGGACGGTTGCTCAAGTCGAGGGGTCTTCGCGTCGTCAACCAGAAGCTCGACCCCTACATCAACGTCGACCCAGGGACGATGAACCCCTTCCAGCACGGCGAGGTCTTCGTCACCGATGACGGTGGGGAAACCGACCTCGACCTGGGCCACTACGAGCGGTTCACCGGCGAGAACCTGCGCCGCACCTCGAACGTCACGTCCGGCTCGGTGTATCTGTCCGTCATCCAAAAAGAGCGCCGAGGCGACTATCTCGGTGACACCGTCCAGGTCATTCCGCACATCACCAACGAGATCAAGGAGCGGATCCGCCGCGTGGGCGATCAGGACGTCGATGTCGTCATCACCGAGGTCGGAGGCACCGTTGGTGACATCGAGAGCCTTCCATTCCTGGAGGCGATCCGTCAGTTCGGCAACGACATAGGGCGGGCCAACGTGATGTTCGTCCACGTGACCCTGGTGCCCTTCATCGCCACCTCCGAGGAGTTGAAGACCAAACCGACCCAACACTCGGTAGCCGAGCTTCGCTCCAAGGGAATCCACCCGGATGTGATCATCGTCCGCTCCGATCGGCCCATCGACGAGGCGGTTCGGAAGAAGATCAGCCTGTTCTGCGACGTCGAGCCCAGGGCCGTCATCGCCGCTCCCGACGCCGAAGATATCTACTCGGTCCCCCTCGATCTCCACGATGGTGGTCTCGACCAGGTCGTGTGCGATCGGCTCGGCCTCGTCACCGGGCCGCCCAACCTCGAGTCCTGGCGAGCCATGGTCGAGAAGACCACGGGGGCGACCGACGAGGTCACGGTGGGCATTGTCGGCAAATACGTCGACCTGCCCGACGCCTACCTCTCGGTCGCCGAGTCGCTGCGGCATGGTGCTGCCTCTCAGGGCCTGCGTCTCGACCTGCGCTGGGTCCCTTCCGATGAGCTGACGGGTCTCCTGGCCGATTCCTACCTGGAAGATCTGGACGGCTTGGTCATCCCGGGCGGCTTCGGATACAGGGGTGTCGAAGGGAAGATCCAGGCGATCAGATATGCCCGGGAGAACGATGTTCCGCTCCTCGGGCTCTGTCTCGGCCTGCAATGCGCGGTGATCGAGTTCGCCCGCTCGGTTCTCGGGCTCACCGAGGCCAACAGCACGGAGTTCGACCCGTCGACCCCGGACCCCGTCATCGACTTGATGTCCAGCCAGGAGGATGTCGAGGACAAGGGTGGGACGATGCGTCTCGGCCTGTACGCAGCCAAGCTCGCCGAAGGCTCGAAGGTTCGGGCCATGTACGGCGAGGAGCTCGTCTACGAGCGCCACCGGCACCGCTGGGAGGTGAACAACCGCTACCGAAAAGACCTGGAGGGCGCCGGCATGAGGCTGTCCGGGCTCTCCCCGGACGACAACCTGGTGGAGTACATTGAACTGATCGATCACCCGTTTTTCGTGGCGACACAGGCACATCCGGAGTTCAGGTCTCGGCCCGACAATCCCCACCCGTTGTTCAGTGGCCTCATCGAAGCCGCTGCCGCCCTGCGAGCCACCAGGCCCGTGATCCAGTCGGCAGAAAGCAGCGTGAGCATTTGATCGTCGGAGTCCCGCGGGAGATCAAGACAGAGGAGCACCGGGTAGCCATAACTCCCATCGGCGTGAGAGAGTTGACCGATCGGGGCCACACTGTCCTCATCGAGAAGGACGCCGGTGAAGGGTCCACCATCCACGACGAGGAGTACGAGGCGCAGGGGGCGACGATCGTGCCCAACGCCGACGAAGTTTTCGCCGGCGCAGACATGATCCTCAAGGTGAAAGAGCCGCAGCCCTCCGAGGTGGAGAAGTTCCGGGAAGGTCAGATCCTCTTCACCTACCTGCACCTCGCCGCCTATCCGGCCCTGGCCGCCGGTCTGTCGGACAAGGGGATCATCGCCATCGCGTACGAGACCGTGCAGATGGCTGACCGGTCACTGCCCCTGTTGGCTCCCATGTCCGAGATAGCGGGCCGCATGGCCACCCAGGCCGGCGCCTACTTCCTCGAGAAGTCACAGGGGGGTCGGGGAATTCTCCTCGGGGGGACGACTGGGGTCAGCCCCGCCAAGGTCGTGGTCATCGGTGGAGGCATCGCCGGTTCCAACGCCGCGGTCATCGCGATGGGCATGCAGGCCGACGTGGTCGTGCTCGACACGGACCTCCCCAAGCTCCGGGCCATCGATTCGCTCTACCAGGGAAGGATCGTCACCCTCCACTCGAACAAGCTGACACTGGAAGAGAAGGTGACAGAGGCCGATCTGGTGATCGGGACGGTCTTGGTGCCCGGCGCCTCGGCGCCGAAGCTGGTCACCGAGGACATGGTGAAGTCGATGAAACGGGGAGCAGTGCTCGTCGACGTCGCCATAGATCAGGGCGGTTGCTTTGCCACATCACGGGAAACGACACACTCCGACCCCGTGTACGAGCACCACGAAGTCCTCCACTACGCCGTTGGGAACATCCCCGGTGCAGTGCCACACACATCGACCTATGCACTCACCAACGCCACGCTGCGCTACGCGGTGGTCATGGCCAACCAGGGAGTCAAGGCTGCCGTGAAGGCGCACCCCGAGCTGTTGGCCGGTGTGAACATCGTCGGTGACCAGGTGTGCCACCCCGCCGTGGCCGCCAGCCTCGGTGTCGAGCACGCTCCGGTGCTGGAGGCTCTCACCTCGGTGTGAGCTACCAGAAGGTCTCGCTCGAGGCCGGAGTCGACGAATATCTCGTCTCGCTGCGCGTGGAGCGGGGGCTCTCCAGGAACACACTGGCGGCCTACCAACGCGACCTGAGCCAATACCTGGACTATCTCGATGGGAGAGAACCCGGGCCCGACGACGTGGCCGGTTTCGTAACCGAGATGAGGGGCCGCCAACTCGCCGACTCGACGATTGCTCGCAAGATCGCATCGGTTCGAGGCCTGCACCGCTTCCTCGTGGTCGAGGAACTGCGTGAGGAGGACCCAACCCGCCTGATCGACTCTCCCCGCCGCCCCGACC
>DASUUP010000032.1:0-6938 GCA_036373995.1 Acidimicrobiia bacterium | reverse complement strand
CCAGATCTCCACCAGACTCTCCACGGGCCGCCGCATCGGAGAGCCATCGTTCACGCCGAAAGCCCGGGCAAACGGTGGGAAGTTGGAGACAGATCCATTGGCCCGGAATGGGTTGGGTGAGTGAAGGTCGACGTTGGTGACCATCCGCAGGTACTCGTCGGTGTAATTCATGCGCCAGATGGTCGCAAACGCCACGAAGAAACGCTGCTCAGGTGTCAATCCCCCGATCGTCGGCGCGGAGCCGTCCACGGTGGAGGTGAATGCGTCGTAGGCAATGGCAAGACCACCCAGGTCGGCGATATTCTCCCCGAGTGTCAGCTTGCCGTTCACGTTGAGACCGTCGAGCACCTCGTACCCGGAGAATTGCTCGACGAGGACCCGAGCCCTCTTCTCGAACTCCGCTCGGTCCTCCTCGGTCCACCAATTGCGACGACGCCCCACCTCGTCGAACCGGCTGCCGTTGTCGTCGAAGCCATGTGTGATCTCGTGCCCGATGACCGTGCCGATCCCGCCGTAGTTCACCGCGTCGTCGGCATCGGGATAGAAGAAGGGCGGTTGAAGGATGCCCGCCGGGAACACGACCTCGTTGAGGAGCGGGTTGTAATAGGCGTTCACCACGTGTGCCGGCAGCTCCCACTCGTCCTTGTCGACCGGCTCGCCGAGACGTGACATCTTGCGATCGAGCTCGAAGGCAGCGGCTCTCATTCGGTTGCCGGCGTATGAGGTGCGGTCGATCTCGAGAGCCGAGTAGTCACGCCACTCGTCGGGATAGCCGATCTTGTGAGAGAAGGTGCCGACCTTGGTGAGGGCTGCTCGCTTGGTCGCATCGGTCATCCAGTCGAGGCTCTCGATCGAGCGTGCCATGGCAGCGATCAGCCCGTCGACCATCTGCTCGCAACGCTCCTTGGCTTCGGGCGAGAACGCCGCCTCGACGTACAGCCGGGCGACCAGCTCCCCGATGTCGGCGGTGGCAGCCGAGAGGACTCGGGTCCACCTCTCTCGGGGCTCCTGCTGGCCTCCGAGCTTTCGGTTGTAGAAATCGAACGCTTCGTCCTCGAAGGCGGCAGGGAGGGCCGGGGCGAATCGCCTGACCAGATGCCAGCGCAGATAGCTGCGGACGGTTTCGATCGGTGTATCCGCGAGCAAAGCATCGAGGGTCTCGAAGAAGACGGCGTTGTCCACGCTCACCGACTCCGACTTCACTCCGAGCTCGAGGACATATCTCTTCAGCCCGAATTGTGGCATCAATCGGTCGAGATCCTCCACCTCATGACGATTGAGCACTCTGGAGAGGTCGCGGTGTTCCTCTGCCGGCATCGACGCCTCCGCCAGACGCGTCTCGAGCGTGAGGATTTCCTCGGCCTCGTCACGACCACCGGCTCCGAGGTTCCCGAGCTGCGCCGCGATGTGGTCCACATATGCGGTGACCAGGGCCGTCGAGCGATCATCGTCGCGGAGGTAGTAGTCACGCTCAGGTAGGCCCAGCCCACCCTGCGCCAGATAGACCAGATAGCTGTCGGCGTCTTCGAAGTCCGGATCGATCCCCATCGAGTGGAACGCAGCTACACCGACTCTCCTGAGGGCGACGAGCAGAGCCTTCAGGTCCTCGATCGTCTCGACCGCGGCGATGCGCTCCAGATGCGGCTGAAGCGGCACCGTGCCTGCATTCGATATCGAATCGGTGTCCATGCCTGCGGCGAAGTAGTCGCCGACCATGCGTTGCGCCGAGCCCTCCGGGCCCGGATTGGCCGCGGCCTCCTCCAGGATGCCATGGAGTATCGCCTCGTTCCTGACGTGGACTTCGAGGGCCGAGCCCCAGGCGGGGTGCTCGGACGGAACCGGGTTGGCCTTCAGCCACCCGCCGTTCACGTGCTGATAGAAGTCGACTCCGGGGTCGGTGTCGGAGTCGAAGTTCGTCTCGTCTATGTGATCGTGAAAATCCATTGGGGGTTTCTAGCGGGAACGGAGTGGACCCGACCCATCGATTCAAATCGACGGGCTCGGGATGAATCAGTCGAGGAGCCCTTCGGAGTCGAACCAGTCGAGGCTGCGTCGCAAGGTGTCATCGAGCCTCGTGTACTCCAGACCGAGGTCTTCGCTCGCCCGTGAGCCGTCGTAATGGTGTCCGTGGAGGAGCACGCGTGCCGACTCGGCGCACAGGGGTGACTGTCTGTGGACGAGGCGGGAGCCGGCCTCGACGATCGACGCCAATGCAATGAACACGCTCGGCCGCAGGAACCATGGAGACCTGTGCCGATCAGTCAGCTCGTTCATCATCCTCACCGCCTCCCGGACAGATACGACCGGCCCGCTCAGGAGATAACGCTGTCCCGGCTCCCCCTTCTCTGCGGCGAGTAGATGGCCACGGGCACAGTCGTCGATGTCGACGATGGAGATCGTCGTATCGACGAGGAACGGCAGATCGCCTCGAGCAATGGCGAGGAACAGGGCTCCGGTGCCGGTCGATCGGCCCGGCCCCTGCACCGAAGAAGGGTTGACGCTCACGATCTCGACGTCGCCCGAGCGATCGAGGACCAAACGCTCGGCAACGGTCTTGGAACGCTCGTACTCTGACAGGAAGTACCCGCGGTGCATCGTCTTCTCCGTGCCCACCGATCCTCCGACTTCACCGACGGTCACCGCAGATGAGGTGTGTATGAAGCGGTCCGCGCCGGCTCGAATGCTGGCGTCGAGGACACGGATGCTCCCATCCACGTTCACCCGCCACATGTCGGTGGTGTCGAGCGAGCACATCTCGTTGACGCCTGCGATGTGAAACACTCGACTCCGACCCTTCACGAGCCGTGCCACCGCGTCGTCATCGAACAGATCACCGCTGACCACACGGGCTCCCAAGCTCTCGAGCAACTCGGAAGACCTGCTGGAGCGGGCCAATGCCCAAACCTCCTCATCGGCAGCGATCAGGTGCTCGACGACGCTTCGACCAACGACTCCCGAACCGCCCGTGACGGCGACACTCATGTCTTGGCGTCGCTGGGTTGATGACGCACCACCGACCAGAAGGCCGTCATGTAACCCCAGGCCGAGCCGATGGTGGCGATCACGGCGATGAGCATCAGATACTGGTCGAAGTACCACGGCCCCCACTTCTCCGAGAACCGAAGGAAAGCGAAGAAAATGGCCGCGTACTGGGTGAATGCCTTCAGCTTGCCCCAAGTCGACGGGGCGATGAGACCGCCGCGCTGGGCGACGACGCCACGTAGGGCCATCACGGTGAACTCACGGAAGATGATGATCGCCGCGGGCCAGATCGACACCCGGTCGACGGAGACCAGAGCCAGCAGGGTCCCGGTGACCATGATCTTGTCGGCCGTGGTGTCGAAAAACCCCCCGAGCACCGTTCCACCTGTGGTCCGCCGCGCCCAGTAGCCGTCGAGAAAGTCCGTGAAGCTGGCGACGAGGAAGAGAGCGGCCGCGATGACGTAGTGATTGTCGATCTGATCGGCGCGGGTGAACGCCATGATCGGCACCACCATCGCGATGCGAACCACCGCGAGCGCATTGGGAATGTTCAACGCCATCCTCGACTCCGCGGCCGATCATAAGCGGAGGCGGTGCAGACGGGCCAGAAACCGTTTGTCAGACCCAGTCGAGGGAGCGGTCGACTGCCTGGCGCCAGCGTTCGTGGAGGCGGCGCGCCTCGTCTGCGGGGATCGCGGGGGTCCACCGGGCGTCCTCGGACCAGAGAGAGCGGAGTTGGTCGAGGCCGGACCACACCCCGACTGCGAGGCCGGCACCGAAGGCCGCGCCAAGCGCGGTTGTCTCGGTTATCGAAGGGCGCACCACATCGACGCCCAGCAGATCGGCCTGAAACTGCATCAACCCGTCGTTGGCGGTCATTCCCCCATCCACCCGCAGCTCGGTCAGGTCGACACCCGAGTCCTCCACCATCGCCTCCAGGACATCGGCCGACTGGTAGGCCGCGGCCTCCAGGGCGGCACGGGCGATGTGACCCTTGTTGGCGAAACGGGTGAGCCCGACGATCACGCCCCTGGCATCGGGTCGCCAGTGTGGAGCGAACAGACCGGAGAAGGCCGGGACGAAATAGACGTCACCGTTGTCTTCGACGGAAGCGGCCAGCTCCTCGATCTCACCTGCCGAAGAGATGATGCCGAGATTGTCACGCAGCCATTGGACCAGAGAGCCGGTGACTGCAATCGAGCCCTCGAGCGCGTAGATCGTCTCCTCGCCCTCGATGCGGTACCCGACCGTTGAGAGGAGCCCGGTGTTCGACGAGACCGGCTCGGTGCCCGTGTTCATGAGCATGAAATTGCCGGTGCCGTAAGTGTTCTTCGCCTCCCCCGGGGAGAAGCAGGTCTGACCGAACAGGGCAGCATGCTGGTCGCCCAGGATCGTCGCCAGCGGGACCCCTTCCAGGGGGTCGCGACACGTGCCGATGGTCCCGACCGAGGCGACGATGTCGGGGAGCATGTGCGAGGGAACCCCAATGTCCAGGCACAGATCGGAGTCCCATCCCGTCGTCACCAGGTCCATGAGGAGTGTTCGCGACGCATTGGTGACGTCGGTCACGTGAAGCCCGGTCAGGTTCCAGGCCAGCCAGGAGTCGATGGTGCCGAAGGCCAACTCCCCGCGCCGCCCCCGATCGCCGAGATCGTGCTCATCGAGTAGCCAGCGCACCTTCGGCCCTGCGAAATAGGTAGCCAGGGGAAGACCGGTCCGGGACCGGTAGCGATCCATCCCCTCGCCACCGGCCAGCTCTTCGCAGAGCTCTGCCGTGCGGGTGTCCTGCCAGACGATGGCGTTGGCGACAGGCTCTCCGGACGACCGGTCCCACACGACGGTGGTCTCCCGCTGATTGGTGATGCCGACGGCCGAGAGGTCGGAGGACGCCAGCGATGCTCGAGCCAGGGCCTCTTCGATCACCCCGGTCGTCCTCTCCCAGATCTCGACCGGGTCGTGCTCCACCCAACCGGGCTTGGGAAAGATCTGCCGATGCTCCTGCTGCGCCACGGACACGACCGCACCTTCGGAATCGAAGATCATGAAGCGGGTCGAGCTCGTGCCTTGGTCGATGGCACCGACGAGGTCGGTCATTCCTCGCTGTCCTCGCGGCCGCGATGGGCGGCCATCTCCTGAGCCCGTTCCCGATCTTCCAACCAGCGCTCGATGACATCGGCGGCGTCGGCCACCATGAGATCCACCTCGGGCCGCTCCTTCTCGCTGAAAGAGCGCAGCACGTAGTCGGCGGGATCCTGCGAGCCCGGTGGACGACCCACTCCGGCCTTGAGGCGTGCGAAGTCCTTGGTGCCGAGAGCTCGCTCCAGGGAGCGAACTCCATTGTGACCCCCACTGCCGCCACCGACCTGCAGTCGGAGACGCCCGAACGGAAGATCGATGTCGTCGTGGACCACGAGCATGTCGGACGGCTCCAAGCCGTAGTAGTCGAGGGCGGCACGAACCGATCCGCCCGACTCGTTCATGAAGGTGTTGGGGAGGAGATAGAGGGTCCGGTCATCGCCGATACCCGTCTGCGCCAGCATCCCACGCACCCTGGAGGGACCTCTCTTGAACGACTCCCCGGCGCTGGCGATGACGCGGCTGACGGCCTCGGCGCCGAAATTGTGTCTGGTGCCCTCGTAGTCGGACCCGGGGTTGCGGAGCCCAACGACCAGGCGCACCGGATTATTCGCCGTCTTCCTCTTCGGCCTCTTCGCCCTCGCCTTCAGCCTCTCCAGCACCCTCTTCGCCTTCCTCGCCCTCTTCGCCCTCTTCGAGGCCCTCACCCTCGAGAAGCTCCAGCTCCTCGGGCTCGGGCTCTTCGATCTCGGCCGCAGGCACGGTCACGGACATGACCACGGCATCGGGGTCTTCGAGGTACTCGATGCCCTCGAGCTCGGGAAGATCCTCGATCCGCAACGACCCTCCGATCTCGACCTCGGAGACATCGAGCTCGATGAACGACGGGATCTCGGTGGGCAGGACCTCTACCTGGACGTGGGTGCGACGAGGGCTGAAGACACCGCCTTCATTCACGCCGGCGGGCGTCCCTTCCCAGTGGAGCGCCACGTCGGCGGTGATCTTCTGGCTGAGGTCGACTTTCACGAAATCCACGTGGCGATACTCGTTGCGGAAGGGATGGCGCTCGATGACGCGGGCCATCGTGGTCAGAGTGTCCCCTCCCTCGATCTCCAGGTCGATGATGGCGTTGGTCCCGGCCTCGGTGTGGAGAGCGACCTGGAGGTCGTGAGAATCGACCTGGACCGGGATCGGATCGAGGTCGGTGCCGTAAACGACAGCGGGAACATCTCCATTCCGGCGTATCCGCCTCGACTCGCGTGAGCCTGGCTTTCTGCCGGCTTGGGCGCGCAGGCTTACTTGCGACATTGTGAACGACTCCTTCGACGAATGAGAAAGGGGTGGGGGACAATTATGGCCGGTGTCAGTTCCTTCTGCCAGACGAGACGCCCTCGATCCAGGCGAGAGTCCCTTTCACGTACCGGTCCGTGATGGACTCGAGGTCCCACCCGCCTCCCCGATAGCCATGCCCCGCTCCTTCCAAGATCTCAACGTCGGCGTTGCCCAGCGGTGAGATGTGCTCCTCGAACAGCTCCATCCGGCTCAGCGTGTCCTTCGTGCCCTGGAAGAAGAGCATCGGGACATCGATGTCAGGGAACTGGTCGACGCGAAGCTTCTCGGGCTTGCCGGGCGGATGGAGCGGGTATGCGTAGAGCACGAGCCCGGCAGCCGGGTATCCCCCGGCCACGAGATAGGTCCCCATCCGCCCACCCATGGACCGGCCGGCGAAGAACAACTCATCCACCTCGCGCGAAATCGTGTCCGCCACCGCACGGTGACAGGCCAACAGCTTGTCCTGTCGGTCCGGGCGTTTCGATCCTCGCTCGGTGTAGGGGTAGTTGAAGGTCATCACCTTCAGCCCTCCGGTGGCGAGACCGGCT
>DASUUP010000031.1:0-4903 GCA_036373995.1 Acidimicrobiia bacterium | reverse complement strand
TGGCGCCAGCTCCCGGCGCCCAAACGTGGGGAGTACGTGCGGCAGATAGGCAATGCCCTGCGCGAGCATCTCGACGCGCTCGGAGCGTTGGTGACTCTGGAGATGGGCAAGATCCACCTCGAGGGAGTCGGGGAGGTCCAGGAGATGATCGATATCTGTGACTTCGCAGTCGGTCTGTCCCGCCAGCTCTACGGGAACACGATGGCCTCCGAGCGCCCCAACCACAGGATGTACGAGCACTGGCACCCTCTGGGCCCGGTGGGTGTGATCACGGCCTTCAACTTCCCGGTCGCTGTCTGGTCGTGGAACGCGGCCATAGCCTCCGTCTGTGGCGACACGGTCGTTTGGAAGCCTTCAGAAATGACGCCTCTCACCGCGATCGCGGTGACCAGGATCGCCCATGGGGTCATGGAAGGCTCTGGTTTCGAAGGGGTCTTCAACCTGGCTGTCGGTGACGGACAGACGGTAGGCGAGGCCATGACCTCGGACCCTCGTCTCCGATTGATCTCGGCGACCGGATCGTGCGCCATGGGCCGGATCGTCGGCCCCGCGGTGGCGCGGCGCATGGGTCGCACCATCCTCGAGCTGGGTGGGAACAACGCGGTCATCGTCATGGACGACGCCGATCTCGATCTCGCCGTGCGTGCTGCCCTGTTTGCCGCAGTTGGAACGGCAGGTCAGCGATGCACGACACTGCGCCGGCTTCTCGTCCATCGGGCCGTGGCCGACAAGGTCGTCAACCGCCTGGCCGAGGCCTACGGGCAAGTGACCATCGGCGATCCTCTCGAACAGGGGACCCTGATGGGGCCGGTGGTGTCAGAGCGTGCCATCGAGCAGATGATGCGCTCCATAGAGATTGCGCGCGAGCAAGGCGGCGAGGTGATCACCGGCGGCAAGCGCATCGATCGTGACGGCTACTACGTGGAGCCCACGATCGTCAAGGTTCCCAAGAAGGCCCCGATAACCCAGGATGAGACGTTTGCGCCGATTCTCTGGGTGATCGAGTTCGACACGCTCGACGAGGCCATCGAGATCCAGAACGGTGTCACTCAGGGCTTGTCCTCGGCGATCTTCACCGAGTCGCTGAAGAGTGCCGAGCGCTTCCTGAGCGCCACCGGATCGGACTGCGGCATCGCCAACGTCAACATCGGGACCTCGGGAGCCGAGATCGGCGGAGCCTTCGGCGGCGAGAAGGCCCCCGGTGGGGGGAGAGAGGCCGGCTCCGACGCCTGGCAGGCCTATATGAGGCGGCAGACGACGACCATCAACTGGGGTGACGACCTGCCTCTCGCCCAGGGCATCGAGTTCGGCTGACGTGGACGCCTCTGCATGGGACGAGCGCTACCGGGAGACCGACATGCTGTGGTCGACCGGCCCCAACATCTGGGTGGAGAGGCGGCTTGCCGAAGTGGAGCCGGGCCGGGGGCTCGATCTGGCGTCGGGCGAGGGACGCAACGCCATTTGGCTGGCCGAGCGCGGCTGGAAGATGACAGCGGTCGATTTCTCCGGCGTGGCGATCGAGCGCGGGCGGAGTCTGTCCGACGACGTCGAGTTCATCGAGGCCGATGTCCTCACCTGGGAGCCTGAAGCCAGCGGCTCCGACCTCTCGACCGACAGGTCGAGTGGCTTCGACCTGGTTCTGATCGCGTACCTGCAACTCGAGGCCGAGCCCCTCTCGGACATCGTGCGAAAGGCGACGACCTGGGTCTCACCGGGCGGCGAGCTGTTCATGGTTGGTCACGACATCTCCAATCTCGACGAAGGCGTAGGCGGACCTCAAGTCGCCGAGATCCTTTGGGATCTCGACTTGATGCTGGAATGGCTGGGCGACCTGCACGTCATCGAGGGTGGCATCGTGAAGCGCCCCGTCGAGGTCGACGGTGACATCGAGTACGCCCGGGACACCCTGATCAGGGCGAGGGCATCGGAGCGGGCTTAGCGAGCGTGAAGGCCTCCTGGGCAGGTCCGTGCTCCTGGAGGTGCAGCACCCGCCGATAGGCCTCACCCACGTCCGGGATGGTCCCTGCGGGGATCCACCATGCGGCACTGGTCGGGACGTCGAGTTTCTGAAACCACTCCCGACGTCGTCGCAGGTAGGCGACGTGGCCGGTTCGATTGACGAAGTGCTTGAGGCTGTCCAGGTCCTCCCAGATCGAGTAGTTGATGAGCAGCAGAGGGTCGTCGCTGCCGGGGATGTCCACGTAAGAGGATGATTGGCCCTCGTCGTCCGTGAGCCTCCAGACGAAACCCGGGCTGGCCTCGGCGATTGCGTTCACCGGCTCCAGGGCAGCGACGAACTCCGCCATGTCGGCGTGGTCGAGTGGCCGGATCACACGGCCGATGTTGCATTGGGCTACATGAAACGTCACGGGTCAAACGTGGCCCAGCGCATCGTCCAACGCTGCGATGAGGTCTTCGGTGTCCTCCAAACCGACCGACAACCGGACCAGCCCGTCGGTGATGCCGGATGCGATGCGCTCCTCGCGGGGAACCGCGGCGTGGGTCATCGTGACGGGATGGGTGATGAGTGACTCGACCGATCCCAGGTTCTCGGCGAGGCTCCAAAGCTCGATGTTGTCCATCAGCCGTTTCCCCGCCTCGACGCCGCCGTGGACTTCGAAGCAGACCATCGCCCCATATCCGGTTGCCTGTTTGCTGGAGATGTCGTGTTGTGGGTGGCTGGCCAGACCCGGGTAGTTGACGTAGTCGACCTTGTCTCGTGTCTGCAGGTGCTCGGCGATGACCATGGCGCTGGCCGACTGGGCATCCATGCGAACGCTCAGGGTCTTGGCGCCCTGGAGGGTGAGCCAGGCGACCATCGGTGACATGACCAGCCCCGCAGAGATGCGGGCGAAGGCGATCCTCTCGTGGAGCTCCCGGTCGTTGACCACCACCGCGCCGCCGAGTGTGGCGTTGTGGCCGTCGAGGAACTTGGTCGTCGAGTGGATGATCACGTCTGCGCCCAGCTCGAACGGTCGCTGGAAATACGGGGTGAGGAACGTGTTGTCGGTGACATGGGTCAGTCCACGCTCCTGGCAGATCGCCGAGACTGCGGCGAGGTCGGTCACCTTGAGGGTGGGGTTGGCCGGGGTCTCGGTGAAGACCAGCTTGGTTTTGTCGGTCAACGCCCGTTCCACGGCAGCCGTGTCGGATGTGTCCACGAAGCTGACATCCACACCGAACTTCGTGAGGAACTGGTCGGCGAAGCGGTAGGTGCCTCCGTACACGACGTCGGAGGCGACGATGTGATCACCGGCTTCCAGAAGGGCGAGGAACACGGCGACCGTCGCCGCCATCCCGGAGCCGTAGGCGGTGGTGTCGAGCCCGCCTTCGAGCGCTGTCAGCTTCTCCTCGAAGGCGCGGACGGTGGGGTTGCCGCCCCGCGTGTAGGAGTAGCCCTTCCCCATGTAGGCGTCGACCGACTCCTGAACGAATGTCGTCGACTGGTGGATCGGGGTGAGAATGGCCCCTGTCACCGGGTCAGGCGTGACCCCGGCGTGGACCTGTTTGGTGCGAAAACCCATGCCGCGATTGTGCCACGCGTCGGCGCTTGCCGATGGTGTGCCGTTTGTCCCGCTGAGAGGTGGTTTGGGCCAAGTATTCGAGATATCGCCTTCTGGCGAGCCCTACTCTCTCGACATGAGATTCGGCATCTCGGTCCCCAACTTCGGGGAGTACTCCGATCCCACAGCAGTGACCGACCTCGCGGTCGTTGCGGAGGGCTCGGGGTGGCATGGGTTCTTCGTGTGGGATCACATCGTCGTCTCTGATGGCACTCCCGTCGCCGATCCATGGGTGATCCTCACGGCGGTAGCCCTTTCGACCGAGACGATCGAGATTGGCCCCATGGTCACTCCGGTTCCTCGGCGCCGCCCTTGGGTCCTCGCCCGACAGGCAACGACCGTCGACCATCTGAGTGACGGGAGGTTGATCCTCGGAGTCGGCATCGGTTTTCCGCCTGAAGTGGAGTTCGGCACGTTCGGTGAGCCGATCGACGAGCGGGAGCGCGCCGACATGCTCGATGAGGGCCTCGACATACTCGAAGGCATGTGGTCCGGTGACGTGTTCTCCTTCGCAGGCGAGCACTTCACGGTCGAGCCGACCAGATTCGCGCCACGACCGGTACAACGGCCCCGCATCCCGATTTGGGTGGCTGCGGGTTGGGGCTCACCGAGACCGATCCGGCGTGCATGCCGATATGAAGGTGTGTTCCCCGTCAAGTGGGACATGACGGATTGGACGCCTACGGAGGTCGAGGAACTCAGAGAGTCGGTTGTCGAGGTGCGGGGCGACGCCGACCACTTCGAGATCGCGATCGGAGGCTCGTTCCAACCCGTGACCCAACGCTTCTCCGACTACGAGGCGGCTGGTGCCACCTGGTACCTGGCGGGCCCTGGCCAGACCGATTCGATCGAAGACCTGAGGCGAACGATCGCGCTCGGGACGCCGTCTTGATGTTGGCCGTCTCTCCGGATGAGGGGAGAGACGGCCCACTGGAGCCGAACTACCCCCAGCGGTAGCCGACCGACCGCACCGTGGTGATCCACGAGGCGCGTTCCTCGCCGAGCTTGGAGCGGAGACGGCGGACGTGGACGTCGACGGTGCGGGCGCCGCCGTAGTACTCGTAGCCCCAGACCTTCGACAGGAGTTGCTCGCGAGACCAGACACGCACAGGGTTCTCGACGAGGAATCGGAGGAGCTCGTACTCCATGTAGGTCAGGTCCATGGGCTCACCGGCCAGGGTGGCCTGATAGTTCAGCGGGTTGAGCTCGAGATCCTTGAATGTGAGAAGCTCCTCACCCGGTTCTTCGCTCACGAGACGTCGCACCCGGATCCGGAACTCGACCGGGTCCACCGGAGCCATCACGAACTCGGCGACTGCATCACTGCTCTCGATCAGGGC
>DASUUP010000030.1:0-17578 GCA_036373995.1 Acidimicrobiia bacterium | reverse complement strand
CAATCCTCTGCAAAGTCGCCGTCGAGTCGACGATGTCCGTGAACAAGACGGTGACAAGGACTCCTTCGCCGGCTCCCTCTGGAACGAGCCCAAAGACGCGGGCGCTCGTCCACTCGACAGTCACCCATGGATCGTCGCCTACGACCCAGGCGTCGTGACCGGGAGGGATCTCGTACACCGAAGCCGGCGGAATATCGATCGCCTGGCCGTCGTCGCTTTCGACGTGCATCGTGCCTGAGATGGAGTACCCCAGGTGGTGGAGCTGACAGCGGACGGTCCCCGCGATTGCCGGCATGGCGGTCGACCAGCGCCAACCAGGCTCGTACACGGCACGACCAACGACCGACTCATCGAGTCTGACAACTTCGGCACTGCCATTGGGAAAGGTACGGACTTCGTCTGGCATCGCAAAGCTCTTGTACTGAAGTCGAGGCATCCGGAACCTCCTAGGAGTCCGCCAGCGGCGTCCCGGGCCGGACCGACTCAACGGAATCCAGAATCGCCTGGCTGGCAGCGGCATCGCTCTCATCTTCGATGAGAAAGGCGTGGGTTGGATCAGCGTTGGCCGGAGTGCCGACGAGGTCGGCGCTGACCTGCCACAGACGGCCGGTCGTGATTGAGTCATACGAAGTGTCGTGGGTCTTCTTGGTCTTGCGGTTGGCAAAGTACAGGCCACTGACGCGCTCTACTTCGGGCGAGCTGGCAAGGTAGACGGTGGTGTCGGCGCCCTTCTTGGGACTCTTCATGAACGGTCGAGCGGCGATGACGATTGGCGCCATTCTTCGAGCTGGGTCTTCGGCGCTAAACGAGGTGTTGGTCATACCGGGGTGCATCACGTTCGCGGTGACACCGGTCCCCTGGAGTCGTCTGGCGAGCTCGTAGGTGAACATCACGTTGGCGAGTTTCGACTGGTTGTAGGCCCGCTGTCCCGAGTAGTCCTGTTCGCCCATCAGGTCGTCGAAGTCGATCTTCCCCATCGACTGGGCCCCGGAAGACACCGTCACGATACGAGCCGGGGCGGAGTCCGTGAGCCGGTCCAGCAGGAGGCTGGTCAACAAAAAGGGCGCCAAATGGTTGAGAGCGAAGGTGTGCTCCAACCCATCGGCTGTGGTGTGGCGGTGAGACCAGAACCCGCCGACGTTGTTGACCAGAACATCTAGTCGGGGGTAGGCGGCGAGGACCTCTCCGGCCATACGCCGGACCTCGGCCTGAGATGACAAGTCGGCGACGAATACATCCACGGCCGGATTGCCCGACTCGGCTTCGATGTCTGTGGCGGCCCGCTCGGCCCGTGCCCGATCGCGGCCGGTAATGCCCACCCGAGCGCCCATCGAGGCAAGACCAACGGCTGCTGCCTTGCCGATCCCGCCGGTCCCTCCGGTGATCAACACAGTCTTGCCGGTCATCGGCTTCATAGCGCCACCGTGCTCGGCTCAGCAGGTCGTCGCTCCGCTATGTGTCCGCCATTGGGTTCAGTTTCAGAGGGAAACCCTTTGATCGCTCTCCAGAGGAGCCAGAAGATCAGCAGTGCCTCGCCCACGAAGGTGAACAGGCTGATGTTGAACTCGAAATCAGAAACGAGGATTCTTGCGAACGTATCGGCCACGTATCCAGCTCCCGCGACGACCACCAGCACTCCTAGGAATCTGGGGAAGTCCACCGACTTGAGAAGCAGGTACCCGAGACCCACTAGATGCAGCCCGAAGATAGCCAGGCTCATGTCCCAACCGTTTCCGAACGATGCGACCGAGGCCATCACCTGCGCTCCGAGTTGGTCCAGCGACAGTACCGACGACTCAGCGCTCCCGAGAAGGTTTGCCACGTCGAGGAGGTTCGCCAGCGCCACCGCGAACACGGCGGGCGCGGCCAGGCGCAGCCATCCCACCAGCATGGCGAGGGTTGGGTGCACTGGCTTCATCAGGACATAGAGCGCCCAGGCAACCACGATGTCCAGGAAGGTCACGACCAGGAGAGCCGCGATAGCAAGGCGAAATAGCCCCTCGTCAGCCACGATATTCCCGACCGTCGTCGCCGCGTCGCCTGACACGACCAGGTTCTCGAGCACACCGAAATGTGCGAGCGGAGCTAGCACCGCCATGAGCAGCAGGCCGATGCCCGCCGTGAGCGCCACCCTTCGCCGGGAGATGCCCGGGGCCCTAGACCTGATAGCCGGCGCGGGATTGTCGAACGTGTCAATCGTATCTCTGGTTGATGTCATCTTTGGTCCGTTCTATTGATGCGACAGGTTGGTGCCGCAAAGGCCGTGTTCGTCACTAGGACTCCTTGGGCACCAGCACTCCTTGGGCAGAGCGAACTGCTTGACAGTTGCTCGCCATCGGGAATCAACTCGTCACATCCCGTCTTGCCAGAACCGTCCCAGAGATCGCAAGGCTGAGAACGCCATATCCGATCGCGAGGAGAGCTGCAGTGCCGTAGGCGATGACCGGCGCGGCTCCCCCCATCGAGCCGGCCCCGCCGGCCCCACCGACGGCGAGAGCGTTGGTGACCGCGGCCGGGCCCCATTCGGCGAGGCTGTCCCAGAAAGTGCCCAGGAGCACCTCACCGAGAATGAACCAGGCGGCGCCCACCGAGATGGCGATCGCCGACGACCGGGTGAGCACGGCAATGGTGGCCGCGATCAATGCGGGCACGAGCGCCGCTGCGGTGAGATTCATGTAGGCAGAGCCAATGGCGACCATCCCCTCGGATGTCCACCAGGCGGCGGTCTCGACCCCCGCGCCAGGAGCCAACAACGCACCCACGCCAATAGTGGCCACCAGCGTCGCCGCCACCCCGACCGCCACGAACGAGATCAAGGCGACGACCTTTCCCGCCAATAGCTTCAGGCGGTTGGGCTCGGTCACGAACAGCATCCTGATTGTGCCCTTGTTGAACTCGCCGGCCAGGTTGGAGGCGAAGAGAGCCAGGGCAATGATGCCCAAGAAGCCGCCGACACTAGTGATGGCGAAAACCGAGCCTTCCGGGAGCGAAAGCATCGCAGCGGTGACGAAGTCTTCGGACTCCCCACCATCCAGGTCTACATTCCCGCCGCCGGCGTTGACGAACGCCAGGATCGTGAACAGCACTGCGAAGCCGACCATGGCTCCTCCGAAGCCGAGCAGAGTGTTGCGTCGACTGAGCTTGACCCATTCGGAGCGAAAGGCACGCATTATTCGGTTCCTGTCTTGTGGTTGCCGGTCATGGCGAAGAAGGCACGTTCCAGATCTGCGGAGGTTGCCTGGAGCTCTTTGAGGGTGATGCCTGCCTGCCAGGCCAGGCGGTTCAGATCTGCGGCCCAGACGCTGGGAGCGTCGATCTCGATGGCTCCGTTCACCCTGGTTGAGGTATAGCCCGCGTTTGTGGCCAACTCGATCAGCCGGATGGTGTCGTTGTCGTTCTCGGCTGCAGCTCGGATCGTGGGCGAGTTGCGGTTGAGCAAGTCGACCATCGTCCCGCCGAAGACGACGCCACCATGATCGATCATCACGATCGAGTCGCACGCCGCCTGGATCTCGGCAAGGAGGTGACTCGATACGAACACCGTCTTCCCGCTGGCACCGAGTTCCATGAGCAGGCTGCGAATCTCGACGATCCCCTGCGGGTCCAACCCGTTGGTCGGCTCGTCGAGCACCAACAGGTCAGGATCGGGAAGCAGAGCGAGGGCAATACCGAGACGCTGCTTCATCCCCAACGAATAGTTCTTGTATCTGTCCCCGCCCCGGTCGCCCAGGCCCACGACCTCCAGCATCTCAGCGATCCGACTCCGGGCAAATCCACCCAACGCGGAGAACACCCGAAGGTTCTCCTCGCCCGTCAGTGACGGATAGAACGCAGGTGCTTCGATCAGCCCCCCGACTCGGTGTAGATATGCGGATGGGTTCTCGATCGAGTGACCTAGGACCTCGGCTTCGCCGCTGGTCGGCTTGATCAGACCCAGAAGCATGCGGATCGTGGTGCTCTTGCCCGACCCGTTGGGACCGACGAAACCAGCCACCCCTCCTCGAGGAAGGTCCATGTTGATGTTGTCAACGGCCCTGAGATCGCCGAAGTCCTTGGTCAAACCGGTCGTTCGTATCGAAGTCATCTGTCCACCTTCTTTTTTGGATCCCGGTCTCGCTGATTGGCCCGGATCATCCGACTGGCTCGTTGGTTCGTATTGAGGAGACGACGTCAAGGATCGCTTGAGTGGTGGCGGCTGCGCCCATCTCGTCCGCAATCAGATCTGCGTGGATGGCGCCCTCGATCACACGGTGTGCGTTGTTCGATGACAACGTTGCCAAGTGCTCCTGCGCCGTCATCCAGGCGGCATTGCTCCCAATGCCCGCCGTTAGGACGATCAGAGGCTTGTCTGCGAAGTCGACGAGCGTTGCAGCTGCTCTGCTCGACGAGTCCGCCCGGACGTACTCGTCAATCGTGCTGCGCACGTGGCTTGCGGGCACGCCGGCTAGGCGGCCCAGACCGAACCGGGCTGAGGTCGACATCAGTGCGGAAACACGGCCGGTCAGGTCGTAGGAGCCCCCGTCGCTACGCGGGGTTGCACCTGGCTTCGACGCCGGTGCGGTGGAGTCCACCAGCACCATTCCGGCGACTTCGTCTGGATAGCGGGCGGCGAAGGTGAGTGTGTAGAGGCCGCCGAACGAGTGACCCGCCAGGACATAGGGTCCTGGCACGTCCCCGCGGTCCAGCAACGTGTGCAGGTCGGTCGCTATCTGCGGAGCATCATGGGGGGTGTCAGCGGGCTCGCTCCACCCACGGCCCGCACGGTCATAGACGCAGACGCGGGTGTCACGAGCGACGGCTTGGGTTACCAGCCCAAGGTCCGACGACATCCCGCCTCCGCCCGGTTCAAGTACGACTGTCGGGCTGCCAGAGCCGGTGCAGTCCAGGTGCAGGCGGTGTCCGCCGACGTCGATCAACTGACCAGACATCGGGTTGGCATTCGCTTCGGCCGCTTGAGCCACGGTCTCGTAGGCCCCACCGACCGAGGCGAGAAGCAGAACAGCGAACACCGGATAGAGCAACCATCGACTACCGCTTCGCAGCTGCTGACGGGAGCGGACGATCATCCAGACCACCAGCACCAACAGCGCTGGGGGCCACACCCACATGAGAACACTCTGCACCGAAGAGCCGAAGGCCAATAGGAAAAGACCGCCGAGACCCATGAATATGGCAGGGGCCACCGCCCACCGTTGAGGCTGATCGCTGAACCTCATAGACAGCACCGCCAGCAGCACCCAACCAAACGCGAATCCACACAAGAGAGCACCTGTCACCGCGCTCTCCTCCGCCGGAATGAATGGGGCGGCAACAAGCAGCAGACCGACAACAAGTCCTGTGACCAACGATCCGGCCACGATCCAACCTATGCGTCGTCTCGGCCCGGGATCTGGACGGGACGGACCCGAATGGCTTCCCTCCTTGCGTGTGGGCGTCTTGGGAGCGGTAGTCACAATGAACTCGATTCCATACACAGCTGGCGTCGCGCGAGTAGAGCCATGTCCCGAACCTGCAAAGTGTGCGGCGACCCGTAGGTGGCATCGCCGACCCTCAAGCTGGTGTCGCCGAAGTCCTTGGTCAATTCACTTGTCCCTTTTGAAGTCATGTGTCCTCTTGTCCTTTGGATCCCAAGCCGTTGTGTGGGGTCAGATCGTGATGGCAAGCTTTCCGAGTACCAGGCCCGCCTCGAGGTGCCTCATTGCATCGGGCACCTCGGCCACGGGGTAGGTCCTGTCGATGACCGGGGTCACCTGGCCGTTCTCGAGGTAGGGGCGTAGCGCTTCGAGGTCCGTGGAGCGCTCCTTGGAAACGAGCATCCTCAGCCGCTGGCCGACGAAACGGGTCAGGACAAGCGCCCGGAGCTGGCGGCCGAAGCCTCCGGTGAGGCTGCCCCCTTCTTCGCCTCCGACAAGGACCATGGTCCCCTGGGGAGTCAAGGCTCTCCTAAGACGCGAGAGACTGTTGTTTCCGCCGATGTCGAGGATCAGGTCGTATCTCTTGGAGCCGTCCAGATATTCGTCCCTGGTGTAGTCGAGTGTGTGGTCGGCGCCGATGGAACGAACCAGTTCGACCTTTGCAGCACTGCTCACACCGGTGACTTCAGCTCCGAACGCCTTGGCCAACTGCACGGCATAAGTGCCAACACCGCCTGACGCACCGATGATCAGGACTGTCTGCCCGGCCTTGACTCTTCCAGAATCTCGAAGGGCCTGGATGGCAGTGCCTCCAGAGATGGGGACGACGGCGGCCCGCTCGAAGCTGAGATTGGCCGGCTTGTGGGCGAGCTTGTCCTCCCGGACGGCTGCGTACTCGGCGAAGGCCCCTCGACTGATGCCGAACACCTCATCGCCGGGTTGGAATCTGGTCACCTCGGATCCAACTGCCACCACCGTGCCGGCCACGTCCAGTCCGGGGACCAGATTCTTGGGCCGCCGGAATCCGAACCCGATGATCCGCATCAGGTACGGCTTACCCGCCATGAGGTGCCAAGTACCTCGGTCCATCCCAGCCGCTACCACATCGACGAGCACTTCGTTCGCCGCGATCTCGGGCCGGTCGACTTCTGCAGAACGCAGCACATCGCTCGAGCCGTAAGCGTTTTGGACTATGGCTCGCATCTTGACGCCCCCCGGCATGGCGGCGATCGACGCAGGACTCTCCTCGGGTCTGTCAGCTACCGGCGTAGCAATTGGGCCTACCGTTTGATCCTCTCGTTGCCTTCGTGTTCGGAGCCTCAAGGCGTTGAGCCGTTCTGCATCTCCTGCATGTTGTTGATCATGACCGCCTCGGCCGTGCGTAACTCTTCGGTGGGGCTGAACCACACGAACTCGGTACCGGGCTCGTTCGCCACCGGGATGTGGCCGGGCGGGATGTAGAAGGCGTCGCCGGCCTCGTAGACCTCATCACGGTCGGGGTACCGAGCGGTCATGCTGCCCTTGAAAACGTAGCCCCAATGCGGGCACTGGCAGCGGTCGTCCGGAAGCCCCTTCATGAAGGGCGTCGCGTCGATGTCCGCCAGGAGCGACGTAAAACTCACCGTGTAGGCGTCGAGCTCGTCGCGCAGATCCACCACCGGGCCAGCATCCTGACGTTGTGACGCGCTGTCCTTTGAGACCTTCAACATGCCCATCGCCTCCTTCGTCTGGGTCGTGGCGCCGGCCAGATGCGGTGCCATCGCTGCCTGCGCTTGCATCGGCTGCTTCGGTGATTTGTCGCCACTCGGCATGGAGGAGATCGAAGCGGGGCTCTCCACGGGTTGGTCAGTTCCCGGAGTGGCAATTGGGTTCAGGTTCATGTCGTCTCGTTTCTTGCTTTGGTTCATTGGAGGCTGAATGGGGGGTAGCGGTCGGTGATAAGCAGAGTGGCGTATGCCTGTACTCGTAAGGCCCATCTCCCCACCCCGACTACGTAGTCGAAGAGTGCCCGTGGGTAACGACCGGTGAAGAGGATGGCGAACCAGGCGATGAGAATGGCGAATACCGCGCCCACCACCAGTACGGCGAGGACGATGTAGTGGGGGATGGCTAGTAGCCATTTCACCAACGGCATCCAACGGCTCAGGTCCTGTTCCACATTCGGGTAGTCGAGGTCGAGGTGCACTGATTGCTCGTCCTCGGTCGATGGGTACCGGTCGGTGAGAAGTCCCATGTAGGCGCCGACCCGGTTTGAGAACCTGCTCAGGGCGAGAGCGAAGTCGAACCACCAGCGCGGGTATCGCTGCCTGAAGACGATCATCAGCATCGTCGCCACGAACAGCCCGCCGGTGATCCCCAACCCCGTCGTGGTGATCTTGGACACGACCTCGCCGCTTTCGGTGATCACGGTGACGGTGTCGCTGGCGGTCGCGGTGAGCAAGGCGAGGATGACGAGTATCGGGATCACGAAGATGAGCCGGAAGAAGGTCGAGACCCGGTCCAGTTTCTCGGGATAATCGATGCTCAGGCGGGCGGGGTAGGACTGGGATTGCGTGACCATGTCGATGTCTCCTTTGGTGGTGGGTTAGGCGCCGGCTATGACCGGGGCAGCGTTGAGGTTGGCCACGCCTGAGGGTCGGAATCCTTTCACGACCAGGTAGACGCCCAGGAAGAACTCCCATCCTGCGATGAGGAGTACGGCGATCCCCGACACCACGTTCACTTGCTCCCAGAGGCCGAACATGGTGCCGACGACGCCGGCGATCAGCAGCGGCGCTCCGACGAGGCCGAGGACAGGGAGAATCCGCGGCACGAGACGCGACTTGTAGAGCAGGGTGCCAAGCAAGAGGGCGTTGAAGGCGGGAAGGGTTCCCTGTCCAAAGAGGGAGGTCCAGTCATACTGGGCGACCAGCGCCTGGCCAGTGGCCAACGCCTCTGGCCCCGCTCCGGCCTGCCGCAACGTCACGATCGACAAGAGGGTCACGACGCCGGCAAAGATGGATGCGCCTTCCAGGACTCGCATCCCGACGAAGCCCATAGCCAACCCTTCGTTCTGTCTCTTGACCACCGGGTAGAGGGCGACCGCGGTGCCGATACAGGCGAGCGCCACGATCAGCTCGAGGAGACCGCCGAAGAGGGCGCCGGTGTCCGGACCGGAGCCGGTGATGTAGTTGAGGCTCTTCACCGGACCGTAGAGAAATAGGGTCGGGATCGAGACAAAGGTGAGCAGGTAGAGCACGCCCGCAGTGAGCGAAGTCTTCCTCAGTGAGTCCATTGGAGCCCGTCTGCCTGTTGGAGCTGCGGGCGGCGCAGTCGTGGTTGCCATGGTGGTCGTCCTCCCTGGGCGGTTCGAGACCGGGAGGGGCGCAACCCTGGCGATCTATGGTTCGTTGACGTACTATATGTGTGTGAACAATATTTTGTCAAGTTAGTATTCCGGATCATGAGTCGATTGAATTTCGCCCGAGAGACCGTCGACGGCTGGCTGCGCCTCCGCCCGGATGACGACCTGCTTGGTCTGGGAGTGGTCCACGGTTTGATATGGAGCGGGCGACTTGCCGAAGAGCTGTTAGAGAAAACCGCTATCGCCTCCGGGTTGCGCCGGCGGGGCGACTACGAGGTGCTAGCTCTGTTACGACGGGCGGAACCGGAACTACTCAGCCCTCTCCACGTCGCCCAACAGCTCCAAACCTCACAATCAGGAATGACGGGCAAACTCGATCGGCTTGAGCGACAAGGGCTGGTTCAGCGAACGCCGGACCCTGAAGATCGGAGGGCGATCCGGCTAGGCATCACCGATTCCGGCCGCGCCCTGATCGACGAAGCCTTCACCACCAGCCTCTCGGTCTACCAATCCATGCTCAACGAGTTCAGCCCCACCGAGGTGAAGAACTTCGAGGCTTTGCTCGAAAAACTTCTAACGAGATTGGATCATCTCTCAGGGCTCAGCCAGCCCTGGACACTACCGAGATGAGCAGCCCAGCCAACCGCCATCGTTGCCACATCAGTGTGAACGCCGCCATGTTCAGGTGCTGGGCTTTCGATCATCCGGCGACGCCCTCGCCGGCGAATCGTCGCGATGGGAACCGGGTGCCCTAAACCGGCCACAACGGAACGTCCGTCAAGCCAACAGTCACGGCTGGGAGCAAACGACACCAGCCTGACCCCCTCGCAGGAAATGAGGTGCTTAGGGCGGAGTCTTGTGGGCTGCCTGTGGAGCGCGAGACTCCGCACATCGCCGAAATAGGCAAGCGTCAGAAACCGCCTGACCAGGAGGTTTAGTGGAGCTGTGAGGATTGAACCCCCGACCCCCTCGTTGCGAAAGATGCGGTCAAAACCCTCTGACCAGGGGAAACGGGAGGGGTTCAAAGGCCAGTGGGGCAGCTGTGGGGCGAGCGAGGTGAGGCCTGGTGAGACCACGTGAAACTCAGTCGTCAAGCTTCAGGTGTCATCTCTGTTGACCTGGTAGCCACGCACGGTCACCCCTAAATCCATTCGGACCGGTCTGGCGGCGAGGTCCATCGAGTCTCCGTCGTTCACGAACAATGAACCGGGGGCGGAGGCGCGGGGCAGTCCGGACGTGTCCCACGAGAAGGCGACGACGGGAATGACCATCTCGTGGCGCCCATGCTCATTTCGGATTCCCGAGGTCATTTTCGATCAGAGAGCGGAGCCGCTGCGTGTCGGCCGCCGACCAAGCTTCGGGTGTTGTGATGAGTGCCCATGCTTCGGTTTGGGCGGCTCCGAACTTGTGGCCGTGGCCGATGGGGGCATTGGTACCCATCACCAGGTCAACGAGGACCTGGAGGAATGTCACCCCGGGGACGTATGGCATCCACTTAGAGACGTCGAGGCCTCTGGGCGGGTCGAGCCACTCGGGTCTCTGGAGTATCAGGTCGGTGCTGAGCCAGGTAATCGGATCAGATGCGTGTTGCAGGTATGCCACCCTTGGTGTCTTCCACGGGCCTTCCACCGAGGCGAGCGTCTCGCCGTCAGGTCCGAATCGGACGGCCATTCCGTCCCCAACCACGGGACGCCAGATGGGAGAGTCTTCTGAGCGTTCCGCCATCAGCTTCTGCCAGAGTCGGTTCGTTCGGGACGGACCGACCCAGAGCGCACCGTCTGTCTGTTCACGGACCTCGTCGAGGTCAGTGAATATCGCCTCCTGAGCGAAGGAACCGAGGCTCTCTCCGTAGAGGAACAACCGCGGGCGCTCGTCCTCGTCGATCTCAGTCATCCTCTGCGTGACCTCCTCGAAGAGGGCCCAGCTCGAGTCGATGGCCAGATCTTGGTTGCCGAGCAGCATGACCCAACTGGGCAGGTGTGAGTACTGGACGGCGATGGCGGCAGTGTCTCCGTTGAAGATGAACTCCAGCGGATCGATCGCATAAGGGTCTACCCACCCGGTCCCGGTTGGGGTGATCATCACTAGGGCGGCCCTGTCGAAACCGCCGGCACGCTCGAGTTCGTCTACGGCTAGCCGGGCGCGGTCGCTCACCGTCTCGGCAGACCCGATTCCGACGTAGACCCTTATCGGATCCCTTCCCGGGCGACCGCTGAACCTTTCCAATTCGGCTCGGGTCCGAGCGGAGGCGACGAACTCCCTGCCTTGGAGGCCAATCCCATCCCACGAGATGAGGGAGCCGGGTCCTCCTGCCTGGGTGCTCAGGCTGGGCCGACTCACGTCATCGTCGTAGCTAAGGGTCGCGTGCAGATACGCGTCGCTGAGGGCCCCTGCCAGGCGACCGAATACGAGCACATCGAAGACGAAGACGGCAGACACTAAGAGGGCCCCGAGGACGAGAGATTTCGCCACCCCGAGAGGCATCCACCTAGTCAGACGTCGTACGGCGGCGAGCCAGAGCCGGTGGGCGACTCGAAGTGCGATCAGCATCAGGTACCCCAACGAGCCACCAACGACGAACGCGGCCAGGAGATATGCCGCCACGGACCCTTCCATTCCCATGACTCGGTTGACGTCGGATCGCCACACGTAGTGCAGGGCCAGGCTCCCGACGAGGACTGCTGCTGTGCATACAACGATCCCTATCGCCGTACGGCGGGCCACTGAGGGGTGGACCCGCCTCGTAACCGGGACGATCACTCTGGCGGCGAGAAGTCCCACGAGATAGCCGACGGAGATGGCGACTGCAGAAATTATCCCTTGCAGCAGCCAGGGCCGCGGCAGGAGTGAGGGAACCAGGGAACCACTCCAGGCGAGGAGGGTTCCGGCAACCGCCAGGGCCGGGGGTGTCCACTGCAGGATGCCTTTGACGCCGGTCGGGGCCTGCGGGGGACGGCTAGTGAGCGAACGAGAGACCAGAGAACGTCCAGCTTCAGGTGTTGCCTTCAAACTGGCTGCAATCGACGGCATCCTCACCTCAGAGAACGTCTCGGCGGTCGAGCATCAACCCGGCGGCTAGGCAGACGACGACGGCATAGCCGATAAAGAGGCCAGCCGCGGGAAGAACGGCCACAAGGTTTGTCGTACCGCTGACTCGGGCTACTGCGTGGGCGAGTTGTCCTGGCATGTACCTGGCGGCCTCGCCGACGAAGCCGCTGGCGAAGTTCTCGATCACCAGAACCCACACGAGAGCTCCGACAACACCCGCCACCTGGTTCCGGACCATCGCACCCAGGCCGATACCGATCACGGTCCAAACCAGCATCACACCTACGAAACCGACGAAGGCTGTCCAATCGGAACTGGCGAGACCGAGCTCGCCACCTTTGACACTTGAAAGGCTCAAGGCGACACCGACCAGTGTCACCAGCCCCAACACGCTCATGATCAGGACCACTCCGACCGACACGATTGCCTTCGCGACTAGGAGTCCTGTCCTTGATCGAATGGCGAGGACGGTGGCGACGATGGTCCCATGGCGAAACTCGTCGGTGAAGCTGCGCACTCCCATCATCAAGGCGAACACTGCGACCACGATGGAACCGACGAAGTAGGCGACTTGATCGTGGATCGGCCCGTCGAGGTTCTCCGGAGGCATGCTCAGCACCGTCGATGCTGCGACCAGAGCTACCACGCCCACGGCCGATGCGACAAGGATGAATGATCCCTTGGTCGTCAGAGTCTTCTTCGACTCGCTTCGCAAGAGTTCAATCACGATGTCCTCCCTCATCGTCAACCAAGCCGAGGAATGCTTCCTCCAGGGTCTGTTCTGTGATGGTCATCTCGGTCACCTCCAGGTCCGCAGCCAGCGTGACTGCAGATATCTCGTCTTCGTTCATCCCTCTGACGCGGAGGCGGTTGTCGCCCAATGACTCGACCTCTGCGCCGTGGCGGGATAGGACTGTTCGGGCACGCTCGATATCTGGCACCCGAACCACCACCGCTCTGCCACGGCCGAGGAGTTGGCTGGTCCGTTCGTGGACAACGAGACGACCTTCCTTCACGACGATCACCTCGTCGGCGACATTGGCCACCTCGGCCAGTGCATGACTGGACACGAAGACCGTTCTCCCGGTTTCGGCGTAGGAGCGGAGATAGCCCCGCAACCACCTGATACCGGCCGGGTCGAGCCCATTCGCGGGCTCATCGAGGACCAACAGGTCGGGCTCTCCGAGGAGGGCGGTTGCCAGCCCCAGCCGTTGTCTCATCCCCATCGAGAATCCGCCGACTTTGCGATGTGCCGCCCTGTCCAGATCGCAGACCTCGAGGACCTGGTCGACCCGTTGAGTTCCCACCCCTGCCGCGGCGGCCACCGATTGGAGGTGATTGAGAGCGGTTCGGTCGGGATGAAAGCCGGCTCCGTCGATGAGGGCCCCTACCCGACGGGCTGGCGCGTCGAGGTTCCGATACGGGTCGCCGAACACGAGACCCTCACCACCGTCTGGCCGGACCAGACCCAGGAGAAGACGCATGGTCGTGGTCTTTCCGGCACCATTCGGGCCGAGGAACCCGGTCACGATGCCAGCGCTCACCTCGAAGTCGAGGCTGTCGACCGCCTTCGTACGACCGTATGTCTTCGTCAGGGACCGCGCTTCCAGTGCGATGTTCACCACAGCCCACCTGACGGGATGCGATCAGCTTTATTCGCCATGTGGAGACCGTATGGCTGGGTAGTCGAGGTCACACCGGCGAAACCACCGGGGAATCGCCGGTGTTATGGCGTCAGTCGGTCCCTGTCGACGCTAACTGGTCGCTGATGGCCGCCAGTTCGGTACGGGAGGTGATTCCGAGCTTCGTGAAGATGCTGCGCAAGTGGTAGTCGACGGTTCGTGGGCTTAGAAAGAGTTGCGCGGCCGCCTCGCGATTGGTCATCCCCTTTGCGACGAAGGAGGCGACCTGGATCTCCTGAGGAGTGAGATCGCGGGCTGTGCTCGGATCGCGTCGCCGGGCGGACTCACCGCTGGCTCGCAGCTCCGACTGGGCTCGCTCGGCCCATGGAGCTGCGCCGAGGTCGTCGAACGCACGCAAGGCATTCCTGAGGTGTGCTCTGGCATCGATCCTGCGCCTCCGTCGTCGGAGAAAGCTGCCAAAAGCGAGCTCCGTGCGGGCCGACTCGAATGTCCGGCCACTCTGCTCATGTTCGCTGAGAGCTTCACGAAACGAGGTTTCGGCGGCTTCAGGATCGGTTGCCATCAAGGCATTGGCATGGGCCACGCGTGCTCTGGCCCATGGTGCCCCGGTGAGGATGGCGGTTTCCTTCGCCCAGCGCACCCAACGATCCATCTCGGCGTCATCGCCGGCGAGGACCGCTGCCTCGATTGCGTCTAACGCTGCCGCATTCATGATCACTGGGTGGAAGATGGCACTGAACTGGGTAGCCGCATACGGGCCGGGCCGGAGGCTTAGCTCGAGCGCTCCCGTCGCCCAGCGAATCCCATTTTCAACGAACGGCATAGGAATACGCACCGTGATGTCTCGGGCCCGCTCTGTGAGCTGGTGGCAGCGATCCTCTTCACCTCGCCAGGCCTCCAACACTGCCTTCCAGACCAGTGCGTGGGCGGCCAGTTCGAGTTGGCCGGTGTCCTCCGCCATCCGCGAGGTTTCGTCGGCGGTGGCCATACCGGTTCCCCATTGGCCAACCTGCATCTCTGCCAGCGCCATTCGGCTGCCGGCGATGGCTAGGCAACCCACGGACGCGATCCGTCTGGCCCGATGAATAATCCGCTCGTGGAAGTCGAGTGCCGCCTGGTCGTCGCCGACATAGAACGCAGCCCGTCCTGCGGCAAGTAGCAGATCCACATCTTCAGTCTCGTCTCGGGCGTAGTCGATGGCGTCATGAAGAGCGATCATGGCCACCTCGGGCTCGTTGGTGAGGTGAGTGAAACCGACGAGCAGTCTGGCGAAGAACTTGTCGCGGTCTGACTCGGTCTCGGCGATCCCAGAGGCGATCCGGCTGATCTCGGCTGCTGCGGTGGCATCCATTTGGAGTGACGCCCCCTCTCCCGCCAGCGCCAGTAGCTCAACGGCACGTCCAGGGTCGACCTCGGCTGAATGTCGGGCGGCTTTCATCAGTATGGCCACGGTATTGGGCGCGGCCCCGGTGGCGAGCTCGATCGACCCGCGCAGTCGGTAGCAGTCCGCTAGTTGCGAAGTGTCCTCGAGCAGAGGTTCGGCCGTCTCGATCAGACGGGCGGCCCGTGACAGGAGACCAGATAGCCAGGCTTCCCGTGCAGCCTCCACGAGTCGACGGCCTTGCATTCCAGTTGTGGCCGAAAGACCGGCCGCTTTCTCATATGCGGTGGCGGCGCTGGCGTAGGCCCCCTTGACGTGGGCTCGATGTGCCGCCGACTCCAAGCTCTCTGCGGCGGACTCATCGGGGGCCAACGCCGCGGCGGCTCGGTGCCAGGCTTGGCGGTCCTCGTCTCCTATGGATAGATACTCCTCGGCCAGAGCCTCGTGGACGCGTCGACGTTCGGCGAAGGTCGCTGTTCCGTAGACAGTGGAACGGACTAGCGGATGCCGGAATTGGATGGCGGTGCCGTCGACCTTGACCAGCCCAACACGCTCTGCCTCTTCTAGGTCGTCGACAGATCCGCCAAGCCGGGCGGCGGCCCCAAAGACGATGGTTGTCGACCCGGTGTCCTCGGCTGCGGCCGCCAGCAAAGCCACCCGGCCCGGTGCCGAGAGTGCCTCGATGCGGGGTGCGAACAGTCGCTCCGCGCCGGCTGACACGGGCAGGCTGAGGGGCAAGGGCAGCCGGCCCGAAATCTGCTCCGAACTGAGCATCACACCCAACTCGGCAATCGCCAAGGCATTACCGCCGCTCGCGGACGTGACCTGTTGGGCGACGTCGTGAGATGCCGCTACTCCCGCGGCCTCGCTCAGGATCGCCGACGCCGCAGCTGCGTCGAGGGGCCCCAGAGGCATCTCAGAAAGTCCCGAAGGTTCAAACGCGTCGGGCCGGGCCCCAAAGAGCATCAACACTCGCTCGGCATGAAGTCGTCTCGCCGCAAATGTGAGGGCCCTGGTGGACTCGTGGTCGAGCCACTGAATGTCATCCACCACCGCAACCACCAGGTGGCCTTCGCCTACTTCTCCGAGGAGCGTCAGAACAGCGAGGGAGACGTTGTGGGTTTCCGACGTGCCTGAGGCGTCCAGTCCGAGAGCGCCCCTCAACGCAGACCTCTGGGGAAGAGGCAGGACGTCAGCATCGTCGAGAACCGGACGGAGTAGCTGGTGGAGACCGGCATAGGGAAGGTCCGACTCTGACTCGACACCACGGGCGCGAAGCACCAGTGACCCCCGAGGAGCCGACTCGCATACGAAATCCAAGAGAACCGATTTGCCCGAGCCCGCCTCACCCCGGATCACCAGCGCAGAGCTCTTCCCCTCTGCCGCCCCATCCAACAGTCCGCGAAGCCGCTCGACCTCACCAGTCCGTCCATGCAGCACCGTCGAAGCGTACTGGCCGGTGCGATGAACGTTCCAAGACCAGGAGATCGGCGCCGGCGGGGAGCATGAGCCGCGAGCGCCCGATATGAAAAGGACCGCCGGAGTTGCAGCTCCGGCGGTCCTTTTCTCTCAGGTCGTCCCCGAGCTCCTACATGTAGGAATGATCCTCCAAGCCGATCAGTGGACGAGTTGGGGTTCAGCCGCCAGGCGCCTGACGGCCGCACGGCGACGGATGTCGACCAGGACGGCCACCGCGGCGACAACCGCGACTCCGACGATGTATTGCCAATCTCCGGATACCACGTCGAGGTTGCCGCTCGCGTTGAAGGAGGCGTGTAGGACGCCGACAGCAAGCAGACTTCCGCCAGTGGCATAGTCGGTTCGGCCCAACAGGTACCGGAAGGGTGGTGCCATCACCATCAATAGGAGGCTGGCAAACAGTGCCTCACGCATCGACGCTCCGCCGGCGAAGCTGAGCGGGAAGTGGATGACGGCGAATGGAATGGCAGTGATCAGGGCACCCTTTGCGAGCCCGAAGCGGCCCATCAATTGGCGTTGAACCAGACCTTCCCAAGCCGTTTCCTCCCATAGGTTGAGAATCAGCGTGCCAATCAGGAACGTGGCAACGAGGTAATCCACCGCCGTTGTCAACAACCCGTCGGGCGGGGAAGTGAGCGTGCCGGTAGCGGCGGCTACGGCCACAGTCGCCGCCGGCATCACCACCACGGCCAGCGCCCAGTTCCGCCATCCGATCCGCCAACGGAACAATCCACTGAAGAGGGCTCGTACCCCTCCTGGACCGGATCGACGCGCCGTGAATATCGCCCCGCCGAGGAGCGGACCGAGGACCATGGCAAGGATGAACGGCTCAGCGGGGAGCTCGGCGATGATAGGGACCGTCAACAGGACAATGCCGATGAACACTGCAGCTATTACGTACCGGTACAGAAGTTTTGGCTCCACCTTTAGGGGTTGAGGATTCGATTTCATTGTTGGTATCTCCAATCGGAGTCGGGGGCGGTACTTGGACGGTTGGGGGGTATGTCTCAGGGTGGCCAGAGGCGCCAGACACCGGGTGGACCGCAAGTGGAAAGTTCGGTCATCCGCTTCTCGCCAGAGCTATGAGAGCCCAGATCACGAGCAGGACCGCCGGAGCGATTTGCCACAATCTCGGCTCCGGCCTCAACAACCCGAGAAAGCGACCGTCTGCATATCCAACCGACGATGGGGGATGTCCACCAGATAAGTGGCTAGCGATGGACACCGGCTCCTGACATCGCCAAATCTGAATTGTCAGGGGGGCGATAAC
>DASUUP010000029.1:0-2211 GCA_036373995.1 Acidimicrobiia bacterium | reverse complement strand
GATCAAGACGCCTTCGCGCATGGGGGTGGCGACGGCTTCGAAGTCGGGGTCAGCGGCCACGAGACGGTTGAATTCGTCCGTGCCGAACCCTTCGTCGATCCACCCCGCACCGGTGGCGTAGACATTGTCCGCGACGAGAAGGCTGCCGTGCTTCATCATCGGCTTGAGGAGCTTGAAGTACTCGACGTACTCCGATTTCACCGCGTCGATGAAGGCGAAGTCCACCGAGCGATCACCGAGTCGATGATAGAGACCGGGTAGCTCGTCGAGAGCAGGGCCCCGAACGATCTCGACCTTGTCTGCCACACCCGCTGCTTCGAACTCCTGGTGGGCGAAGTCTGCGTGCTCGTCTGCGTACTCCACGGTGTAGAGCTTGCCGTCGTCGGCGAGCCCCCGGGCTATCCAGATCCCTGAATAGCCACCGAGTGTTCCCAATTCGATAGCCACCTTGCCCTCGGTGAGAGAGACGAGGATCTTGAGCAGCCTCCCGACGTCGGCGGACACCGCGATCCGAGGCAGCCCCGCGTCGGCCGCCCGGTTCATCAGACCGGCGAGATGATCGTCGTACTTGCCGAATACGTCGTCGGCGTATTCGCCGATGAAACTCCAGCGCTCAGGCGTCATTGGCATGGGTTGAGGCTATCTCAGTCGTCGACCGATGGCTTCTGCCGTAACCGCTTGACCTCGCTACGTGCTCTCTTCTCGGCGATCCTCTTCCGCTTGGAGGCGCGACTGGGGCGTGTCTTACGGCGTTTCGGTCTCTTCTTCAGACCCTCTTCCAGCTTGCTCTTGAGTTGCTGACGGGCGAGTGCACGATTACGGAACTGCGACCGCGACTCCAAGGCCTGTACCTCGATGACCTCTCCGAGTCGACTGATGAGTCTCTGTTGGACCTCGTCGGGCAGCGAGGACTCGCGGACGCGGAAGCGGAGACGCACCGCGGTCTCGCTTCGGTTTGCGTGCTGTCCACCCGGACCACCTGACGTCTCGAAGGTCTCCTCGAGCTCTGCGTCAGTGATCGTGTACTCACCGATCGTGAGGTCATCCATGTCTGTCAGCGTAAGGGCCGAGGCGAGATCGCGGCCAGATGGTGTCCTGAAACCTGCGCCGATTCGTCAGCGGGGGCGACATTTGAGTGAGGCCGGCCAACGAGCCTCCGACTATCGCGCGTCGCCACAGATCGATTTCACCCGAGCCAGGTCATGACTTGAGCGAGCTTGCGACGCCCCACTGATATGCCCGCTCCCTGATCGCACATCTGATCGGTGACGACTATGTGAACTGGCCGAAGAACCGGTTGATCGCCTCCGTGTCGTCGGAGAACGCCCAGCGCTCGGTCACCTTCCCGTCCTCGACGTGCATGATCTCGGCGGTCCGATAGCTGAACTCCTGGTCGCCGGCTTTCGCTGTGGCTTCGACCAGGGCGATCACATGCTCATCGTTGCCCAGGATGTCGTGCACATCCGCGTCGATAGAGAAGTCCTCGCGGCCGGTCATGCTGGCCGCCAGTTGGTCGAGCCCATGAATCGTCGGCCCACCGATTGTGTGCCAGACAACATCCTCGGCGAACAAATCGCGGCCGGCTTCCATGTCACCCGAACTGAAAGCATCCATCAGCTTCTGGACAACGGCGACGTTGGGGTGGTCTCCCATGCCTCACTCCTTTTTTACGAGACGCAGTGAACCTACTCCTCAGAACATCCATGCCGAGCGCAGATCACTGCCATGAATCTGCAGGTGCAGGGGTCACGTCTCGTCGTAATACTCGGTCCCGAGGTGTGTGATCAGGTCCTCCCCCATCATGTGACGGAGATTGTTCTTCAGCTTGGTCAGCTGGATGAAGAGGTCGTTCTCCGGGTAGACGGTCTCGGCGTGCTGCGGGCTCTTGAAATAGAACGACAGCCACTCCTGGATCCCCTTGAGCCCGGCCCGGTGCGCCAGGTCCATGAACAGCGCCAGGTCCAGGACGATCGGCGCCGCGAGGATCGAGTCCCGGCAGAGGAAGTCGACCTTGATCTGCATCGGGTAGCCCAGCCAGCCGAAGATGTCGATGTTGTCCCAGCCCTCTTTGTTGTCGCCGCGGGGCGGGTAGTAGTTGATGCGCACCTTGTGGAAGATGTCGCCGTAAAGCTCGGGGTAGAGGTCGGGCTGCAGGATGTACTCGAGGACGCCGAGCTTCGATTCTTCCTTCGTCTTGAAGCTCTCCGGGTC
>DASUUP010000028.1:0-8610 GCA_036373995.1 Acidimicrobiia bacterium | reverse complement strand
GGTTCGAGATCGTGTGCATGTACGTGGAGCGCTGGGTGTAAGCCACCCCCTTGGGATTGCCAGTGGTGCCCGACGTGTAACAGAACATCATCGGCGAACGTTCGTCGACGATGGGCCAGGGACCGTGTTCAGCCTGGTCGGCGATCAGGTCCTCGTAGGCGACCGACCCCGGGATGTCATCGCTGGCCCGATTGCCCATGATCACAAAGGTTTGGACAGTCTCGAGCCTGTCAACGATCGGGGCCACCAGGGGAACGAGGTCAGGGTCGACGAACATCGCCCTGTCCTCTGCGTGGTTGACGATGTAGACGATCTGATCGGCGAACAGCCGAATGTTGATGGTGTGACAGATCATTCCGGTGTTGGCCGTCGCCCAGTAGAGCTCGTGATGGCGGTGGTTGTTCCATGCGAAGGTGCCCACTGCCTGGCCCGGTTCGATGCCGAGGGCCGCGAACGCCGTCGCCAAGCGACGCACGCGTCCGTCGATCTCGCCGTAGGTCAACCTGGAGAGCGATCGATCGCTCTCCACGGACACGATCTCCTGGTCGGGATGGATCCACACGGCGCGGTCGTACAGAGTGGAGAGAAGAAGCGGGAAATCGTCCTGCATGTGCATCAGGCATCACCTCCAATGAGCCTGGCCTTCTGGGCTTCGAACTCCTGATCGGTGAGCTTTCCCTGGTCGTGCAACCTGGACAACCGCTCGAGATCGCCGACCGCGGAGCCGCCGGCGGGGGCCGCCCCCTCGACATCGCGCAGTCGTGTCTCACGCATCCTGTAGATGAGCGACTGCACCCTCTCCGGGTTCGGGATGTCCTTGTATCGGGTCTGCCCGTGGGTTCCCGCTGACTCGATCATCAGGTCACCGGTCCCGAAGATCCTCTCGAAGATCGTCTGGTTGAAGGCGACGTTCTGGATGACCTCGAGTGGGATCTCGGTGCCCCGTTTGGCGATGAACCCGGCTCGATAGACGAGCCGCTCGTTGGTGACGACGTGGAGCGTGTTGGCCCAGCGGACGATGCCACCGACGATCAGGAGGGCCACGAGTCCGGCAATGACCCCATACAGCCACGCCGGCCAGGAGAAGATCGCCACCAGGACGGCGAGCGCAATACCGACGAGGACGATGAGACCTTCACGGAGAATGCCTGACCAATGTGGTCGGAACTGGGCCTCGATCACCTCGTCATCGCTCAGCAGACGTGTCGGGTACCCCATGTGTCGTGGCTCCTGGTTAGAACTGCCGCGAGGATAACGACGCTCGGGGTCGGTCGCCTCCCCCAGAACACGAGAAACCCCGAGGGAGCCGAAAGCCGAAGCCTCAACCCTCTCGGGGTTCTCATTCCAATCGGTGTCGGGCCGGGGACCCAACTCCGTCTGGTCGCAGTGGGCGAACCCACTGCTGTGTGACTCGTGAGAGTCACGTTGGCACTGGTCTCACGACCTGGTCTCCGCTCGATCTCTCGATCGTTCGTGACCGACCCTCTCGGGTCTGCCTCGGCAGGCCTCTCAATCTGCCCGGGTCTTCACCGCTCGACGATCCCGAAGGATCCCCGTCCGGGCTCCGACCCAACCTTCCGCCTCAGTTTCCCGAGACTTCCAGTCGACCCTCGAACCGGCAAAACCGGCCCTCCGGTCCGACCTGTTTGGCGATTACTCGCCGTGTCGGTCGCCGTCGCCGAGTTTCCCCGTCGACGTGGCGGGAAAAGTAGACCAACCCCCCACCGCTGACAAGTCGAACACGTCATTGTTTTTCGCGAGCCGTGAATCAGTTTTCGCGTACCGGCAATCGGCCCTATTTTCCTTGCTCATGGGAGCCCTGCGCGACTGCGAAGCCATCGGCGATTCGTTCCTCGGTCAACCCGTCAACAGCCTCACGACCCTTGCGTTCGTGATAGCAGGAGTCGTGGTCTGGAGGTACTCGACGCGACCGTGGGTGGCAGTCGGTCTGATCGGGACAGGTGTCGGGTCGTTCCTTTTTCACGGACCGATGCCGCCCTACTCCCAGGTGGCGCACGACGTTACGTTGTGGTTCCTCGTCGTCGCCGTGTTGATATCGATCGTTGTGGATTTCCGCTCGACACGCGGCGGGTGGAGACACCTACTCGGACCGCTCCTCCTTCTGGCCACGGTCGCCGTGATCGGTCGACTCGGCGCCACCGGCAACCCGCTGTGCGACGCCGACTCGATATGGCAGCCGCACGGGCTCTGGCATCTCGGGTCGGCCGCAGCGGTCACATGGTGGGCCGTGTTGGCTGAACCAATGGAAGCCGGCGCCCTTTCCGGAGGGGTCCCTGATCGTGAGCTGGATTCTCGGTGATGGGACGATCGGGCGAACTCGAAGGGCGGTCGTTGACGCGAGAAACCCCGAGAAAGCCGAAGGCCGAAGCCTCAGCCCTCTCGGGGCTCTCAGGTGTCACTCCACCCGGAAAGCGGGCCCCGGGATGGGGTGACTCCAGAGAGACCGAAGTCCCTCCTTCCCCGATTGAGGTTGCCCTCATTCGGTAGCCGGCAAAGTACGCAGGGCCGGTATGGCAGTCAAGACCAACCGGCTCTTTGTTTTCGCGTCTTACGCCCAGTTTTCGCGGGGTGAATTCGGGCCCGAACCGTCTCTCACCAGGGGTAGCGTCACCGCCGCAGAATGTGGTCCGATCGCAATGTCCGCGCCGTGGTGACAGCCAGGCTCATCTCCCGTATCGGGGGCGAGGCGGCCTTCTTCGTCGGCATCTGGGGCAAGGCCGCTTTCGACCTGAATGCCACTCCGGCACAGCTCGCTCTGGTGATGGCTGCTCTGGGAGTGGCGTCCCTCATCGGTGCTTCCGTCGCCGGGGTCCTGGTCGATCGGTTCGACCCTCGTCGGGTGGTGATGGTTGGAGAGGTCCTGTTCGTGCCTGCCGCGCTGGCCCTCGTCTTCACCGACACCATCCCCTCGCTGGCGGCAGCAACATTCGTTCTCGGGCTGGTGGGCACGCCGGTGTTCACGGCCATCTCCTCGTTCGCCCCGTTTCTCACAGACGACGAGACCCGGCTCTCGAAGATCAACTCATGGATCGAAGGAGCGTCTTGGGCGGCGTTCGTGCTCGGCCCGGCACTGGGAGCGATCGTCGCCGGGTCGATCGGCGTCGACGCGATCTTCGCTCTCGACGCCGCCACGTCGCTGATCGCCGCATTCATCTTGATCCCAGTGAAAGTGAGGCACCTCGCCGACGACTCGGCTCATCGTTCGAGCGGGCTGAAGGAGCTGCGGGACGGGTTCGCCATCGCGTACGGCAATCGTCGTCTCCGCTTCTATATATGGCTCGGGTCGTCGGTTTGGCTGATGTTCGGAACCTTCAGCGCCCTCGAGCCTCTCTTCTACCGCGACATCCTCGGAGCAGAGGTCGAGACACTCGGGTGGATCAACTCGATCTTCGGCATCGGCCTCGTCGGTGGGACCCTCATCGCGGGCCGGCTCCCACAGGAGTTCCGCAACGCCGTCTGGCTCACGACGTTGGTGGGCTTGAACGCGGTCGGGGTCCTCGCCTATGTCGGTACCGACAGCCTGACCGTGGTGACTTTCGCAGCACCCTTCTGGGGTGTGATCATCGGGATGATGGCCCCCCTGCACCGGACCCTCATCCAGATCAACTCACCTGATCGGTTCGTGGGGCGCATCATGGGCGTCAACCACATTCACTCCGAGGTGGGGCATCTGCTGCCACTGGCGTTCGCCCCCGCGTTGGCGGTGGCGTTCGGCGTGCAGAAGACCTTGCTGGGAGCCGGGGCGCTGGTGGCGGTCGTGGCATTGCTGTTCGCCCGCCCCGCCCTCAACCTGGACAGGACCAGGACCATGCAAGTCCCCCGACCCGGCCTGCCCGACCCCGAAGACGAGCCCAAGAGTCTCAGCCACTGACGCGAATCTGTCGGAGGGTCTTCCTAAGATCGGAATCGTGACCCTGGAACTAGCCCAAACCGGTCTCGAGACCCTCTCCCCCAGCCGCGCCGGTGACTTCAAGACCTGCCCTCAGCTCTTCAAGTTCAGGGCCATCGATCGCATCCCTGAGCCCCCGTCGGTCCATCAGGCCCGGGGTACCACGGCTCACCTCGCACTACAACGCCTGTTCGACGACGACGCCGTCGAACGGACGCCGGATCGTCTCTATGACCTCTTCCGCGAGGCATGGACCGAGATCCGTGGTGACGAGGAGTTCGTGGGCCTCTTCGGCGACACCGACGCCGAACGGGAGTGGGGAATCGAGAGCATGGCTCTCCTCGCCAACTACTTCACGATCGAGGACCCCACCACATTCGACCCCGAGGACCGCGAGCTCGACATGCTCGAAGACCTCGACGGCATCGTCATTCGCGGCATCCTCGACCGCATCGATCGGGACAGCGACGGGCATCTCGTCATCACCGACTACAAGACGGGCAAGGCGCCACCCGAGCGTTACGCGCTGGCATCGTTCTTCGCACTCAAGATCTACGCGCTGTTGATCCGCAACCGCCTGGGCGAGACCCCGAGAGAGGTTCGCCTCCTCTACCTCAACGGTCCGACCCTCTACCGCTTGCCTATCGACGACCGCCAGCTCGACGCCATGGACGGTCAGCTCCGTGCCCTTTGGGCGGCCATCGAGCGAGCCATGGCCTCCGACCGGTTCCCGACTCGTCCGGGACGGCTCTGCGACTGGTGCTCGTACCAGGAGATCTGCCCGGCGTTCGCCGAAGCCACCGCCTGATCGGCGCGGGTCATTCTCGAGGCAATCTGACCCATATATGGCCCCAGTTACCTGAGGTTTGGGTCTACGGGAACACCCCACGCACCAGCTTGGCGTCGGCGACGCGTCTGATGCCTTTGATGAGGGCGGCGGTGCGCATGTCCACCCCCTCGTTGATCGAGATGCTGTGCACATCGTCGAAGGCGCGGGTCATGATCTCGCGGAGACGGCCGACCGTCTCGTTCTCCGACCAGAAGTACTTCTGCACGTCCTGCACCCACTCGAAGTAGCTGACGGTGACACCCCCGGCATTGGCGAGGATGTCGGGGACGATGAACACGCCGCGCTCGCGCAGCATGTCGTCGGCCTCGAGGGTGGTGGGGTTGTTGGCGCCCTCGATGATGAGGCGGGCCTTGACGTCGGGTGCATTGTCCGCACGGATCACGTTCTGGATGGCGGCAGGCACCAACACGTCGACGTCCAGGCCGAAGAGGTCGTCTCCCCCGATGAAGTCGGCATCGGGGAAGCCTTCGAGGAAACGGTTCTCGTCGACCCATTTCCCGGCCGCGCCGACGTCGATCCCGTCCGGGTTGTAGATCGCTCCCGAGATGTCGGACACCGCCACCACCTTGGCCTTCATCTCCTGTGCGGCCTGGGCGGCGTACCTCCCGACGTTCCCGAAGCCGTGGATCGCGACGCTGGCACCGATCGGATCGAGATCGGCAGCCGCTGCAGCCTGGGGCAACAAGAACATGAGGCCACGGCCGGTTGCCTCCCTTCGGGCGACGCTGCCGCCAAGTGCCGGCGGCTTGCCCGTGACCACGGCGGGCACGGCATGACCGACATGCTGGGAGTAGGTGTCCATGAGCCAGGCCATGACCTGCTCGTTGGTTCCCAGGTCGGGGGCCGGGATGTCGGTATCCGGGCCGATCACGTTGATGATCTCCATCGTGAACCGACGAGTCACCCTTTGCAGCTCGGCGCGTGAGAGGTTCATAGGGTTGATCCGCACGCCTCCTTTTGCCCCGCCGAACGGGACTCCGACGATGGAGCACTTCCACGTCATCCACATGGCGAGAGCGGCAACCTCACCGAGGTCGACGTCCATGTCGAATCGAATCCCGCCCTTCGTCGGCCCCATCGTCGTGAGGTGCTGGACCCGATAGCCGAAGATCGTCTCCACTTCCGTGTAGTTGTCGTGACGGAACGGGAAACTGACGACCGTCGACTTCTGCGGAACGCGAAGACGGTCGGCCACGTTGTCGTCCAGCCCCATGAGCGTGGCTACGCGATTGAACTGGCCGACCGCCTCGTTGTACATCTGCGAGTCGAATTCGGGCCGTGACTCCACGAGTCCTCCGTTCGGGTTCTGGTCGTCCGATCCTATGTCACCGCAGCGGGCTCGGGCTGTCACACCCGAAATCTGTCGGTGCCATGTCGTACCTTGGTGGACATGACGACTTCACGAGAAACCCGACACACCGAGGCACCCCCGACAGACGTGTTCGATGACCCGGTGGCCTACCTGGCCGGACTCGGCATCGAGTCGGAGTTGGTGGCGGAGACGGTGTTGCCGGCGGTGGCCTGACTTCTACGCTCTTGGAGGTGCCCCAGATCCGCCTGGAACCCGCTGACTGGCCGACTGCTCTGGCCGACACGGATGGCCGTCAGTTGATCGTGGCCGGGCCCGGCACCGGCAAGACCGAGTTCCTCGTCCGTCGCGCCGGGCACATAATCGACTCGGGCGCCGCCGACCCGGCCGGCATCGTCATGCTCTCGTTCTCCCGCCGGGCGACCTCGAAGCTCAAGGCCCGCATCGAGGACGAAGTAGGAGTCACCGGGGTGCCGCTCGACGTCACGACCTTCCATTCGCTGGCTCTTCGGCTGATCGAGACGGCCACCTCTGGCGACCGCCCCATTCCCCTCACCACACCGGAACAGGTTGGCCTGGTGAGAGAGATGCTGGCGGAGGAGGACCCCTCATCCTGGCCCCTCACCTACCGCGGGATTCTCGACAGCCAGGCCTTCTCGGCCGAGGTCGCCGACTTCCTCTTGCGGTGCTCGGAACGTCTCCTCACCCCTGACGACCTCGAGATCAGAGCCCGGGAGCGCGCCGACTGGCGCGGTCTGCCCGGCCTCTACCGGCGCTACCTGCAGCGTCTCATGGACCTGGGTCGGACCGACTACGGAGTCCTCCTCGCCCGCGCCGTCGACCTGCTGCGGACGGAGGAGGCCCGTAGCCTGCTCAACGGCTTGCGATATGTCCTCGTAGACGAGTACCAGGACACGACACCGGCGCAGGCGGCCATGGCCGATCTGCTCGCCGCAGAGAACGGAAACCTCACTGTCGCCGGGGATCCTTATCAGTCGATCTTCTCGTTCCGCGGCGCCGAACTGCGCAACATCGCAGACTTCTCACAGACTCCGGGCACCACGCGCTACGTGCTCGGACAGAGCTTCCGGGTTCCGGCCCAGATCATGGAGACGGCGTTACGCGTCGTGTCCGGAGGCGACCTCCCCGGCTCCGCGGGGCCGGTCACTCCTGCTGACCGGCTGGGACGATCCGAGGTGTACGTGTTCGACCAGGAGACCGCCGAGGCCGAGTGGATCGCTGACGAGGTGGAGCACTTGATACGGGTCGAAGGCATGAAGCCGGCAGACATCGCCGTGGTGGTCCGCTCGAAACGCGAGCTGCTGTCCGAGCTGTCTCGTGCCCTGGGACGGCGCTCCGTGCCGCACGACCCTCCCGACTCGAGGCTGGTCGACCATCCAGCCGTCCGGGTGGTTCAGGACGTCGTCACCGTGGCGACGCAGACCTCCGACGAGGAGACGCCTCTCACGTCGGTGGCAGTCGACGGAGCGATGCGGCGCATCCTGCTCGGACCGCTCGTCGGCGTCTCGGTGGGCCTCGAGCGTCAGATGCTTCGCGACCATCGACGGGGGCGCCCCTGGGCCGACGTCCTCGCCGATCACCTGCCCGACTACATCGGTTTGCGACACCTGACACTCGACCGGACATGGGCCATCGAGCCCGGGGCCGCCGAAGGTTTCTGGAGGCTGTGGACGACGCTCGAAGGCATTGCCGACATCGTGAAATCGCCGGAACGGGACGAGTGGCGCCGGGCATGGACTGCCTTCGGGCAGATGCTCGCCAGACAGGCGGAACGAGATCCCAGCGTCAGTCTGGCCCGGTTCTTCGAGCTGGTCGAAGAGGAGGACTTCGAGGCAACACCGCTCATATCACATCGTCTCGCCGAGGATCGGGTCAGCTTGACCACACTGCACCAGGTCAAGGGTCTCGAGTTCGAAGTCGTGTTCATCGCCAACGCCGTCGAGGGTGTGTTCCCCGACCTCCGGCGGAGCCGGCGGATGCTCAGACCCGAGCTCCTCTCTCCGGAGAGGACGGTGGACCCCGAGGCCCAGCATGTGTTTCAAGTCCAGGAGGAGATGCGTCTCGCCTACACCGCCATGACCCGCGCCAGGAGGCGGGCGGTCTGGACGGCCACCGAGGCTGGGGTCGACCAAGGCGAGCGAAGACCTTCCCGTTTCTTGATCGCCGCGGCCGGGGACGACCCCATCGCACCGCCTCGCGAGACCGAGCGCGAGCCCATAACGATCCGGGAAGCGGAGACTGCAATACGCCGATGGCTCCTCGACGCCGCCACCGGGCCAGCGCATCGTCTCGCCGCTGCCCGTCTGCTGGGGGCACCCCCGAAGCGATGGTGGGATGCAACGACTTTCGCAGGCGCGGTCATCCCGGGCCCCGACACGCCCGTGATGCAGGGCTCGTTCCGTCTCTCCCCCAGTCAGGCCGACTCGTATGAGCGTTGCCCGCGCCGCTACGTCCTGGAACGCCGGCTCCGACTCGGGGATTCCACGTCGGTCTATGCACACTTCGGAGAGCTCGTCCATG
>DASUUP010000027.1:0-4387 GCA_036373995.1 Acidimicrobiia bacterium | reverse complement strand
CGTTTGGGGCGTCGGATACCGGTTCGACCCGTGAGATTGCTCGCCACCTCTGTCGCCCTGATCGTGATCGGCATGGGCATCTTCGAGATGACGATGCAACCAACGGGTGAGGAACGGATCGGCGCGCTGGCACTCTTCGGGATGATGGCAGCAGGCATCGCTGTCGCAGCCTTAGCCCTCCCCCGACTGGCCAGACGGCTGACCTCGCTCAAGACCACCGTCGTCATCTTGGGTGGGACGTCGCTGCTGATCCTCGTTTTTGCCCTCGCGGTGGCAGGTGGACAGATGTTCATCTCGGGCCACGACCTGAATCTGCTTTGGGTTCTCATGGGGTTCGGAGTTGTGTCGGCACTTGCGTTCGGGCTCACAGTCAGCGGGCCGCTCACCGAGGACCTCGCTCGTATCAGCAACACCTCGTCGGCCATCGCCGAAGGCGATTTGGGGGCCAGAACCGGTGTCGACCGACTGGACGAGGCGGGCCGTCTCGCCCATGACGTCGACGCAATGGCAGATGCGCTCGAAGGAGCCGCGAGACGACGGGTCGTCGAAGAGGAGGCACGTCGCGCCTTGTTCGCTGCAGTAAGTCACGACCTCCGCACTCCTCTGGCATCGATGCGTGCCGCGATCGAAGCGCTCCAGGACGGATTGGCCGAGAACCCCCATCGCTTCCTGGAGTCGATGGAGGCGGACGTCGACGCACTCAGCCGCCTCGTCGATGACATCTTTCTCATGGCAAGACTCGAGTCGGGGGACATCGTCCTCCGACCCGAGCGCATCGACCTCACCGAAATCGCCGACGAAGCCATCGAGGTGTTCCGACCCATTGCCTCGTCACGGGGTGTGCGCGTGCGCCTCGACGCTGCGTCGCGTGTGGAAGCGTTTGCCGGGCCCGAAGCGGTTGCACGAGTCGTTCGCAACCTCCTCGACAATGCCATCCGCCACTCCCCGACCGGAGGTGAGGTCGTGATCGGGGTCACCAACGGGCCCAAGGCACGCTGCACCGTCCAGGATGAGGGCCCGGGATTCTCGGCTGCTTTCGCAGCGCGGGCCTTCGACAGATTCACCCGCGACGACACCAGCCGGCTCCGCGGCGGTGGCGGGGCCGGCCTCGGTCTGGCCATCGCCCGCAGCTACCTGGACGCACTCGGTGGCGGCATCCTGGCGGAGCCGGGACCAGGTGGGGTGGTCTCGTTCTGGCTTCCCGTACCGGAGCCGGCAGCAATCCGGTCCGTCTCCGGGTCGATGGACCGGTGATTTCCCCAGGTTTCACGACCAGAACCCAACGAACAGCCCGTGTGGTCAAGTCGCCCGACGGAGGTGCTCGATGGTCCCTGCCGTCATCTCACTGGGCACCCCCAGCCCGCTGAGATAGTCCAAGACGGTCTCCATCTCGGCGAGACGACGCTGGGCGTGGGCCTCGGTGCCGTCAATGAGCCGTTCGATGAAGCCCTCATCCGTCGACTCGAACAGGGAGACGATGTGACTCCAGGCCCACTCGTCGTCGCCCGCGGCCCGGGCGGCCGCCATGGCCTCGCTCACCAGCCCGGCCAGTCCCTTCGTGACGACGCTCCTCGTCAGCTTGCGAGCGGCGGCCGCTCCTGCTCCCCCTTCTAGCACCTCGACCCGGCCACCGAGAGGGTTGATCGCAGACGCGTACGCGTCAGCACCCGTGCCCGACGCCAAAGCGGGCGTGGACAGTCCACGACCCGGTACGGGCGACATCAGAGCCACGTCGACAAACGGCACCGCGCGCTCTGCGGCCATGACCGACAGGTCCCGTTTCAGCTGTGGGCTCGCAGTCGCCAGGTCGGCATAGACACAGCTCGACTCGATGTGATCCCATGCCTGGCTCATGGCGCTTGGTGCATCTGCAGCTGCGGTGACAGCGATGACCAATTCGACAGCATCGACGGCAGCAACAGGATCGTCATGAAGGACAACACCGGGTGGCGCCGGAACCACGGCGGGATCGAACCCGCGAACATCGGCTCCGGCCATGGCCAGGTCGGCCGCGATCAGAGACCCTGCCTCACCCAGACCGAAAACGGCCACGCGCATCCGCTCAGATCTCGTCGGCACTGTCGACCCAACGTACGCCGAGGTCTTCGAGACGCTCACGCAAGCCATAGAAGTCCACTCCCAACTCGCCATCCCTCAGTCGTTGTCGGACAGTCTCCTCCCGGGCGAGTCTCTCCCGTGCCGCTTCCAGAACCTTCGCGGCGTCGATCCTGGGGACGGCGACCGCACCGTCGTCGTCGGCCACCACGACGTCCCCGGGGTGCACCGTCAGATCCCCGAATCTCACGGGCCGGTTCACGGATCCAGCAGACTCCTTGACCGTCCCCTGGGCATGGACCGACCGCGCCCACACGGGAAAGCCCATCTCCCGGAGCTCGGCTGTGTCGCGGACCCCGGCGTCGATCACCAGCCCCCGGCAGCCCCTGGCCTGCAGCGAGGTGGCCAGCAGGTCGCCGAACATCCCGTGTGTGGACGGGCCCTCGAGAGCGACGACCAGGATGTCACCTTTCTCCACCACTTCGACCGCGGCGTGGATCATCATGTTGTCTCCGGGCGGGCAGGACACGGTGATCGCCGGGCCGGAAATGGTGACACCTCGTTGGATGGGCCGAATCCGGGGTGGGAGGAGACCGATGCGCCCGGCGGCCTCGTGAACAGTGGCCACGCCGGCGTCGCCGAGCTCCGACATCGCGTGAGGGTCGGCGCGTTCGATGTGACGGACTACGACTTGGTCGCCCATCAGGACAGCTCTGAGGCGACCTGGGGATAGACCCGCTGGTAGGCCTCCCCCATGGTGTCGGTCGTCAAGCCCAGGTTGGGCCCGGAGTTACGCCTCGCCTGGACCCCGCGGCGTCTCGCCACGTCGGTGTAGTAGTCCCACAGATGCTGCTGTCCCTCGAGGCAACGCATCGCTTCCAGCTTCTGGTCCCAAACCGCGGTGATGTCCAACAGGACGTCGGGCATGAAACCGCAGTACTCAGACTGATGTGGCTCGAAGAGGAAGACCGGCGGAGCGCCCAGGACCTCGCTGCCGGGGTCGTATCCGGCGGCCTGGGCGATGATGCGGGCCTTGGTCGCCATCGAGAAGGCGGTCTCGTGGTCGCGGTTCCAGGGATCGCGCTCACTGTGAGTGAGCACCACCGTCGGCATGACCTGGCGGTACGTCCGGACGAGCCGGTCCAGCAGCTCTGGTGTCTCGACGAGTGGATAGTCGTCACCGTCGAAGGTGTGAAGTGTTGCGCCCAGGACCCTCGCCGCGGCCTCGGCCTCTGCATGACGAGCCTCTTTGACCTGCTCGAGGCTCATGCCCTGTCGCCAGAACCGTGCCGACTCACCGCGCTCCCCGTAGGCGAGGCAAACGACGTGCACCTCATGGCCCCGGCCGGCGTAGAGGGCGATAGCGCCCCCCGCCCGCCAGACGAAGTCCCCCACGTGGGCACTGACGACCATGAGTGTTTCACCTGCCATGACCGCAACCCTATCCACCCGATGGCTTTCTAGACTCCCCGTGAATCGATGAGATCAGCCCCATGAGCAGCACCAACGCCGGGATCCGCTGCGCCCTCATGCGTGGCGGAACCTCGAAGGGCGCCTTCTTCCTCGAGTCCGATCTACCGGCGGACGACACCGAGCGAGACCAACTCTTGCTTGCCGTCATGGGAACGCCCGACCCCCGTCAGATCGACGGGGTCGGTGGAGCCCATCCCCTCACCACCAAGGTTGCAGTGGTGTCGCCTTCGAGTCGGGACGAAGCCGACGTCGAGTACCTCTTCCTCCAGCCCGGCGTCGAAGAGCCGACCATCACCGACCGGCAGAACTGCGGCAACATGCTGGCCGCTGTCGGCCCTTTCGCCGTGGAACGCGGGATGGTCCCGGCCGGCGATGGGACAGCAGAGGTCCGCATCTGGATGCGCAACACGGACGGGCTCGCCGTAGCCCGGTTTCCCGTGTCGGACCGAGCCCCGGTTTACGACGGAGACACCGCCATCTCCGGGGTTCCCGGGACCGCGGCCCGCATCGACATCACCTTCGTCGGCATCGCCGGCGGCACTACCGGAGCTCTACTGCCCACCGGTGCGACGACCGACGACGTCGAAGGCGTCGAAGTCACTCTGATCGACAACGGGATGCCGGTGGTTGTGATGCGCGCCGAGGACGTGGGGATCACCGGATACGAGACCTGTGCCGAGCTGGAGTCCAACGACGAGCTTCGCGGGCGCCTCGAGCAGATTCGTTTGGCTGCGGGGCCGGCGATGGGACTGGGGGACGTCAGCGGGACGACCATCCCGAAGCTGACGATGGTGTCTCCTCCACACGACGACGGGCATGTTTCGACACGCACCTTCATTCCGCATCGGTGCCACACGTC